>CAYTHH010000003.1:24765-52966 GCA_964437545.1 uncultured Candidatus Saccharibacteria bacterium
AAAATCTTGTTTTCTCGCTGCGACTCGAAAAGAAGCTATTTCCTCCTTGCTCAGCTTATAATATTTCTTTGGTTCTTTCAAAATCAAAGCTAGTTTATCTAAATCTTTAATATTAAAAATAAAATCAAACCTTTTTAAAAGCTTTTTTCTGTCTTTAGGCAAAATACAGCCAGTTACTGCGGCTCTAAAATCAGGATTTTTCTTTTTAAAAGAAGTGAATTTGCCCATCTGTCCGTAAATGCGGTCAACGGCAGATTGCCTGACTGAACAAGAATTAAAAACCAGAAGATCCGGAACCTTGTTCTTTTTAACTAAAGAATAGCCCAAAGACTCCAAAGCCGAAGCCAATCTTTCGGAATCTGACTTATTCATGTCGCAACCATAAGTTGTAATAGAATATGTTTTCTTTTCGATTTTGTTCATTGGGTTGATTGTTTTAATAAGCCTAACGATATATCGAATTTTATTCGCTTTGAGAAAAAGGGAAAGGTAAGCTAAAAATAATTTGACGCATCCAATTTTGTATTGTAGGGTATGATTATCCTTTAAGGTCGGTCTGGCAAAGGTTTTTTTATTACAAGACGAAGCGTTGAATTATTTGCGGCGCCCGCAGAATTTGATTTCTAAAAAGCGTATCGTATAGTATAATATAATATATATAATAATTAAACATTATGTTAACACCAGAAGAAAAGCAAAAAGCCATTAATAAAGCTAAGCTTCATGAAAAAGATACGGGTTCTCCTGAGGCTCAGATTGCCATCCTTTCTGCGGAAATAGACAGGTTGGCCCAACATCTCAAGAAATTCTCAAAAGACTTTGCTGCCAAGAAGGGACTTTTGAAAATGATCTCTAAGAGAAGAACCCTGCTTGGTTATTTAAAAAATGAAGACGAAAAAAGATTTAATGAAATTACCAAAAAAATCGGACTTGGAAAGAGCTAACGCCCGCGGTATCTTCTCCTCTTTCGGCGGAGCGAAATCCGCCGAAGTCCCGCAAAGCGGGACGAAGAAGGATAAGAAATCCGGCGCGCCGGAATACTCGTTAAAGCACGCCGAACAGCGGGTTTTAGTTTTAATTGACGTTCAAAATCTCTATCATTCAGCTAAAAATCTATACGGGACAAGGGTTAATTTCTCAGCTATCTTAAAAACTGCGGTTTCAAATCGGCGGCTAGTTAGGGCCTTTGCATATGTAATTAGAACTAAATCCGGCGAGGAAAAAATGTTTTTTGAGGCCCTAACCAAACTGGGGATCGAAACCAGAGTTAAAGACCTTCAAGAATTCTATGGCGGCGCCAAAAAGGGAGACTGGGATGTTGGCATTGTCATTGATGCTGTTAGGGTAGCCTCTAGTTGTGATGTTGTTTGCCTTTGCTCTGGAGATGGAGACTTTATTCCTTTAATAGAATACTTGGAAAACAAAGGCAAAAGAACTGAGGTTCTTGCTTTTGGCCGATCAGCTTCGGCAAAATTAAAAGAAGAAGCTGACGAATTTATTGACCTGGGGAGCTCTCTACAAAATTACTTACTTAAGAAATCATCAAAATGAATAAAAGCTCAGAGAAATTTACGCTAGAACTTAATGGTCGCGATTTAACCCTAGAAATTAAAAACTTAGCTGAACAAGCCTCGGGAAATATTTTTGCCAGATATGGCGACACAGTTGTCCTATCTACGGCTGTTATGTCCCCGAACACTCCTAATCAAAACTTTTTCCCTTTAACTGTAGACTACGAAGAGAGGTATTATGCGGCTGGAAAGATAAAAGGATCAAGGTATATGAAAAGAGAGGGTAGGCCATCTGACAAGGCCATTTTAAATGCCAGGTTAATTGACCGAACCATTAGGCCAAGATTTCCTAATGGGTTTTTCCGAGAAATTCAGGTAGTGACCACTGTCCTATCCTGGGACGAACAAAATGAACCAGATACCCTGGGAATTATTGCAGCTTCCATGGCTCTGTCCTTGTCTGATATTCCCTGGAATGGCCCTTTGGCTGCAGTCAGAGTCGGTGTAGTTAACAATGAATTCATTTTAAATCCAACCACTGAAGCTGAAGTAGAAAACGGATTTGAATTGCTTGTTTCCGGAAACTTTAAAAATGACGAGCTAATCATTAACATGATTGAGGGCCAGGGAGCAGAATCTCCTGAAAGCCTGATTTTGGAAGCAGTTGATTTTGCCAAGCCTTATTTAAAACAAATCATTGATTTTCAAAAACAAATCATTAACAACTTTGGCAAAAAGAAGGTAGAAATAGTTCCGGATAATCCGGAAATAATTAAAACAGCTAAAGAGTTTTTAGATGGAAAACTGGCGCCAATCCTTTTTGAAAGAGACAGGGTTGTCCGATACCAAAAAGAATCCAGTCTTAAGGAAGGACTGATTAATCTTATTGAAGAAAAATACCCAGGCCAAATCAGCTCTAGGGTTCTCATGTTTCTGATTGAGGGCGAAACCGACAAAATTATGACTGAAAACATTTTAAAAGAAGGTAAACGGCCTGACGGCAGAAGTCCAGATCAACTAAGAGACGTTTCCTGCGAGATTAATGTTTTGCCAAGAACCCATGGCTCAGGACTTTTCACCAGGGGGCAGACAACTGCCTTGTCAATTTTAACCCTGGGCGCTCCCGGGGACCAACAACTACTCGAAGGCATGGAGATTTCAGGTAAAAAAAGATTTATGCTTCATTACAATTTCCCCCCTTATTCTGTTGGCGAAACTAAACCAATGAGAGGACCCGGAAGGAGAGAAATCGGTCATGGCATGATCGGCGAAAAAGCCCTCTTACCCCTCATTCCTAAGGCTGAAGATTTCCCATATACTATCAGAGTTGTTTCAGAAATTCTGTCATCCAACGGCTCCTCGTCAATGGCTTCTGTTTGCGGAGCTTCTCTGGCTTTAATGGATGCAGGCGTGCCCATTAAGGGTCAAGCAGCCGGCGTTGCCATTGGTTTGGTTATGGATGAAAAAACCGGAAAGTTCGCAGTTTTGACTGATATTCAGGGGCCGGAAGACCACCACGGCGACATGGACTTTAAAGCTGCTGGCACCAGACAAGGAATTACGGTTATCCAAATGGACGTTAAAATTTCAGGAATTACTACGGAAATCTTAAAGATTGCACTGGAAAAATCAAAAAAAGCTAAGCTTGAAATCCTAGATATTACTGAAAAAGTCATTGCCAAACCAAGAGAAAAACTGTCTCCCTATGCTCCCAGAATATTGACCATCCAAATTAATCCAGAAAGAATCAGGGAAGTAGTCGGGCCTGGCGGTAAAGTTATTAATGAAATCGTTAATCAAACCGGAGCCACTATTGATATTGAACAAACCGGCCTAATCTTCATTACCGCTGAAACTGAAGACTCGGCCCAAAAAGCCTTAAAATGGATTGAAAATATTACCCATGAAACAAAGATTGGCGAAACATTCCAGGCCAAAATTACCAGACTTTTTGATTTTGGCGCTATGGCAGAATACTTGCCCAATCAAGAAGGGCTGATCCATATTTCTGAACTTGCTAATTATCGAGTAGGAAAAGTTGAAGACATTGTTAAAATCGGAGACAGCGTCCCAGTTAAAGTTATCGGCATCGACCAACAGGGAAGAACTAATCTTTCTTTAAAGGCAATGTTAAAAGATAAAAACAATGGCAGAGAAACTAGTTTTCCTGAAAAGAGAAGAAATTAGAACTATGGCCAAAGATTTGGCCAAGCTTCAAGAAGAAGAGGCAACCAAAGAGAAAGAAAAAATCTCTAAGTTAAAACTTGAAGAGAAACTATCTGAAGAAGCTTCTCATCGAGAAAAAATCATTAAAACCATGATTCCCGGAGAAAACCCGGTTCCGGAACCAGAAGAAAAAAGCGCTGAAGAAGAAATATCTTCCAGAATAGGAAAGATTTCTCCGTGGAAAAAGGTTTTAGTCAGGATTGCGATTGTCTTTTCGTTTTTTGTTTTTCTTTTCCTAATCGGTTTTACCTATTGGTATCTGGTAATAAGAAAGAAGCAAAGCCCCCAGCCATCCCCATCTCTGTCTCCATCGGCATCTGCTTCTATGTCTCCATCTCCTGAATCTCCAACTCCGTCGCCGACAGAATCCATAAGCCCGGAAATTCCGCCAATACCGATTATTGCAGTTAAAGAAATAAAGATTATTGACCTTAACCAAGAAGAAAGCGCCCAAGAACAGCTTAAACAAGCTGTTAATGACATTGTTTTAACTGGTTCTAGTGTTGAATTCTTTGAAATCTTGCCTAAAAAAGATGACCAATTCTGGGGACTAAAAACCATGGCCGAAGAACTTGGACTGAGTCTCCCGGAAAACTTTTTCACTTCTGTTTCTGACCAAACCAAAGACTTTGACTTTTTCGTTTACGGCAAGGGTGGTTCAAAACAAGGTTTTGGGCTAGTTATTAAAATCAAAGATAATAATTCTATTTTAAATCTTCTAGGATCCTGGGAGCCAACCATGCCTTCAGACCTTAACAATCTCTTTATTGTCTTAAGTAAGCAAACTACTTTAGTCGGCACCCTATTCCGACAAGCCAATTATGCCAGCGGCGCTTTCCGCTATCTCTCTTTTAAGGAAAGCAACCTTGGGATTTGCTGGTCTGTTTATCGGGACTATTTGATTATCACTTCTTCTGGAGAAATTATGACTAAAACAATGGATCTAATTCCAAGTTAGACATAACAAAATAATAAACAATCTATGGTAGAAAAAGAATTTATTGAAAAGATTAAAACCAAGCTTGAAGGGGAAAAACAAAGCCTTATAAAAGAGCTTGATTCTTTTGCTGATAAAAAGAAGAATTTGAAAAGCGATTGGAACGCTCGCTTTCCTAATTTTCAAGGAAGTAATCTTGAAGAAGAGGCTGATGAAGTCGAAGAATATGAAAACCTTCTTTCTATAGAAAAAACTTTAGAAACAAAATTAGAACAAATAAACTTAGCAATAGAAAGTATGGAAAAAGGGGAATATGGCATTTGTAAGATCTGCCACCGGGAGATAAGTAAAGAAAGACTGGAAGCTATCCCAGAAACTGCTGTTTGCCAAAATTGCAAACGCTAACAAAAAACGGCAGATTTCTCACAAAAGCAGATTGATTATCTTCATCGTCGCAATCTACAGAATTGCTACGGGGCGAAAGGATTTCTAACTCCAGTTACTTGAAAATGTAAGTGACAGCCAGTAGACATGCCGGCGCCAGGAGTGCCCGGAGTGCCCCCCATATAAGCAATGACTTGCCCTTTAGAAACATGATCTCCCGGATTAACGACGATGCTTAAAAGATGGCCGTATAAAGTGGTTGTGCCATTTGGATGAGAAATGCTGATGTGATTGCCCGCGCCCCCAAAAGCCCACTTTGAGGTTGACGTAGTTGTTTTAGCCTTTTGAACCACGCCTGAAGCAGCTGCATAAATCGGTTCACCGCATTTTCCATGGCTAAAATCAATAGCATTATACCAATGTAGCCCTTGAGTAATCCGGCAAGGAGCAGAAACCGGGCAGATAAAATAACCGGCGGTGGTTGGTGCCAAGCCCGAAGTCGGCTTAATTACAACAACCGGATTAGGCGGTAAAACTCCTCCAGGAATAATAACAATATCCCCAACAAAAACCTGGTTCTCGTTGTCCAAATCGTTAAAACTGATGGTTTGAACTAAGTCGCCTTTATATTTTTTCACAATTTCTCCCAAGGTTTCACCGGCTTTAACCATATGCATAGTTCCGGATGTTGGCAAGATTACCAGTTTTTTACCAATAATTACGGTTGAATTCTTGGTCAAATTATTAGCCCAAAAAATCGTTTCTAAAGATAAACCGAATTGATCGGCAATTGAAGAAAGGCTGTCTCCGGCCTTAACAACATATTCAATAATACCGCTGCGATCTCCGCTTAAGCCATTGATTAAGTCTTCTTCGTTCTCGGATAAAGTGGCTAAGACCTGAGGCTTTATTGTTCCTGAGGGCGGCAAAGCCTTAAAACTATTTTTCTGGATTAAATAAAAATCTGGTGATTGAAAAACACCGGTAAAAGGCCCCAGAGCAAGGAGCGAATCGGGATTACCTTTAGAGGTTTCTTCAGATAATCCAGTTGAAAAAATATTATTAGATACTGGTACGCCAAGAACAGGAGTGATTAAAAGCAGAGCAAAAGCAAAACACCCACAATAAAACAAAGGGTCTTGTCGAGATTCCGTTAACTTCGTTAACTTCATCAGCTTGCAAACATTTTTTTTCCCCAGCTTGGAAAAACCGGAGATTTTCCTAAAAAAATACCAAATAGTAAGCTTTTTTAGTATAATATCAAAATTGCCTGATATTAATTAAAATATCATGAAAAAAGCATCAGGTCAAGGTCTAAAAAATTCAAGCAATCCACAGATTGTTAAGCCATACATCAACAAAGTTGATCGGGTCTTTAGACCCAAAAAACAACTTGGCCAGCATTGGTTAAGGCAAAAAAGCGTTCTTAATAAGATTATTGAAGCTGGTGAGCTTAAGAAAAAGGATTTAGTTATTGAAATTGGGCCTGGTTTAGGTGTTCTCACCGCGGAACTAGCCCAAAAGTTAGAACAAGTAATCGCCATTGAAAAAGACTTGAGTTTAATCCCGATCTTAAAAACAAATCTTAGAGAATTTAAAAATGTTGAAATTATTGGCGGAGACGCCTTAAAGGCTGATTTTGAAAACTTTAAGGGCTACAAGGTTATTGCTAATCTGCCATATTATGCTGCTACTCCAATTATCAGAAAGTTTTTAGAGCTAGAAAATAAACCAAAATTAATGGTTTTAATGGTACAGAAAGAGGTAGCCAAAAGAATTTGTAGCCAGCCACCAGATATGACATTGCTGGCTGTCTCTGTTCAAATCTATGCTAAAGCGCAAATTATCGGATATGTTTCCAAAAATGCTTTTTGGCCAAAACCAAAAATAGATTCAGCTATTATTAAACTGGAGCCAAGAAACCCGGAATTAAAGTTTAATAAAATCTTATTCTTTAAAATTGTCAAAGCTGGTTTTTCCCAGCCCAGAAAACAGCTTGCAAATAACCTGGCCTCCAGACTCAAATTATCAAAAGAGGAAACCAAAAATTGGCTTTTAAAAAATAAATTAAGGCCGGATACCAGGGCTGAATCCCTAAGTCTTGAAAACTGGCTGGCGCTAGTTGAAGCTTTCGCTAGCTAAAGCTTTTATGTTAGAATAAATAATCGAGTTTCAATTTAAAAGATATAAAATACAACTCCTTCGGAGTCTACGGACATATTTAAAATTAAGGAATAAAATGAAAAACTCATTTTTAAAAAGACATTCTTTTTCAATAAAGGTTTTAGCTTCTATATTTATTATCGCCGGTCTGGTCTTGCCTCTGCATCAAGCTCAGGCTTTTTTTCTTGCTCTAGCCACATCAATTGCTGGTGCCATCGCTGGCTTGGTTTTTCAGATTATTGTTATCGCCTCTTATGGTATCCTTATAGTCTCTTATATTTTCTTATCTCTAGTTACCAGTCCGTCTTTTATCAACCTGCCGTATACTTCTGGCGGCATTGTTGGTCCTGGCTGGGAAATAACCAGGAACTTTGCCAATATGGGTTTTGCTTTTGCCCTATTGGTTATTGGCTTGGCCACGGCTCTGAGAATCGGAGAATATCATGCCAAGAAAACTCTGCCTCGATTAATCGGCATGATCTTACTGATTAATTTCACTCCGGTTATCTGCGGGCTAGTTGTCGACGCTTCCAATATTATTATGAATTTTTTTATCGAAGGAATCTCCAGTTTTTCTTCGATGATCAACCTGGCCGCCAGCCAACTCGCTGCCATTATGCATTCTCTTAGCACAATTGATGGATGGGTAAGTATGCATATGGATTTGATTGCCAGAAGTGTGACTTTTTCTGCTTTTTGCATTTTAACTGCGTTTTTCTTTTTCCTGTTTTCGGTTCTTTTTATTATGCGTTATGTGGCAATCTGGGTATTGGTAATCCTATCTCCTCTGGCTTTTTTTGCTAATGTCCTGCCGAACACCAAAAAACTTTTCACGGCCTGGTGGGACCAATTCTTCCAATGGTGTATTGTCGGCGTAACTGCCGCCTTCTTCCTCTATCTGGCCGAACAGCTCCTGGTTTTTACTAATGCGAACCCGGTTATTGGAACTGCTCCAGACATGATTTGGGTAAATGCCGGCTTTTCGATTCTGGGCTTTGATGAAATATTGAAATTCGCGGTTATTGACGTTTTTCTTCTCGTTGGTTTTCTAGCTTCTTTGTCTAGCGGCGCCACTGGGGCTAACGCGGTTATAAAAACCACTAAGGGCTGGGGCAAAACTGCTGTAGGTAGCTGGAAAAAAGGAACTGGAGCTATAGGCCAAGCAAAAAAGGGCATGGGGGCATTAGGGGAAAGGGCTGGCCGAGAAATATTATCTTCTGAAACAATAGGGGGCAAAGGAGGTTTTTTCGATAGAATGGGTCAATCAAAAAATCCATTATTAAGACAACTATCATTAAAGGGCAAGGAATTAAAAGCTGGAATGCCCACAGGAATTGACAGTTTAATGAAAGACAAGGGATTGACCGACATGGTCAAAACCGACGACCTAGATGGGGCAATGCTTTGGGCAAATAGTCCTAAAGATGCTATGGAACGCGATCAAAGAATGGTTGCGGTTTTAGCTAAAATTTCTGAAGAAAAGGGTGATGTGGGGTTATTCAAGGCGAGAGAAACCGATCCGGGCTTTGAAAATAAGGCGCTAGAAGCAGCTGCCAGGATGTCTCCCGACCACTTAAGAAGAATTGTTGGCGATAGCCCAACTCTAGCTATGAATGATATTGTTCGGAGAAAATTCTTAACCGAACCGGAAAAAGAAAAAGGCAAACTTGAAAGAATACAAATAAAATTAAGAGATTTAGCCACAAAAGATGGGGCTACTTGGAATGAAAGCGATAAAGCGTTGAACAAACATTTATCTGATAATTTCGGGGATTGGAGAACCAATCTTAATCTCGACAAAAGGAGTATTGACGATATTATTGCCGCCGGTGAATCAGATAGCGGTTATCAGTCTCTTGGCCAATTATGGTCCCTTGAAAGAACTGTAAGGGGCTTAGATACAGACGCTATTACAAAATTATCCCCTCAATCTATAAACAATCCTTTGGTCCAAGACATAATTGCCAGAACTAAAAGTGTTAACCATATTTCTAAGATAGATGAAAAATATGGTTCAGAAGTTTCAAATAAATTTGCCTATGACGCTCCGATAAGGGTTGGCGTAGAAAATATGGCAAGAGAAAATCCGCAAATGTTAAGGGCTGCTTTCCTGGTAAATCAACAAGCATTTACTCCCTTACCAAATTCTGATACTGGAAATCCTTTCAAAGACCTACAAGAAGTTAATGATTTTATCGCTGATAAAAAAACGGGTGGTGGTGGAGCAACGAGTGGTTGAGGAGAAAAACCAATTCTACCTGGTTTTACACAAAATCCATCCGGACTAGTGGTTCCATCTGAAACTCCAGCTCCTAGAAGAACACCTAATAATAAAAATCTTGATCGTCGTTGCCAAAACGCAATAGTGAGAGAGTAAAAAAACGAAACTAAATTAGGATTCCGAGATATAATGATTGGACAAGGAGAAATTCAATGCGTGATCCAGGGAGGTTAAAGAAATGCCTTTTGAAATTTATAAAGATCCCTTGTCTAATATAACCAGAGTAAGGCAACGAGAAGGTAAGATTAAAATGTTTGCCGTTGACAAACCCAAATTAATCAAAAAACAATGAAAGGATAGATATTGGTAAAAATATGTCTTTCAATCCTGGAAGAAATTTCTATCACTTAGAGAGTAATAAAATTATTTTAGAAAAATAAAAACATGCCAGAATATACAAAAGAACAGCTAGCAAAACTTTTACGGGAATTACCGGAAGATATAAAAGAGATTTTTATGGCAGATGAAACAGGGGAAGTTGTTTTAAAGGTTCTTGAGGAAAACGATATATTAGATGAAAGAGGCACTAAAATATCTGCCCTAATCAGGAATGTTCTTTTCGGATTATTGCCTCCTGAAGATTTCAAAGAGTCTCTTAAAAAAGAAATTGGGTTAAAAGATGATGTCATAAAAAAGATATTTCAAGAAATAAACAGATTTGTATTTTTTCCGGTTAAAAATAGTTTAGCTAACCTTTATAAGACAGAGACTACAACCGAGACTGAGAGCCCGCAAACCGGACAAGAACAAGTTATAATTCCAAAACCCCAAGAAAAAAAACCAGATAAATCAAATCCATATTTAGAGCCAATCGAATAGCCGAGTATATAGTATCGAGTATTTAGTATCTTGTATGGAAAAAATTAAATCGTTTACCGACTTAGTAGCATGGCAAGAAGGGCATAAGCTAGTCTTGTATATTTACAGAATCACCAACAGTTTTCCATCTAAAGAGACTTTTGGCTTAACGGCACAAATGAGGCGTTGCGTTGTTTCGATAACATCCAATGTGGCTGAAGGGTTTAGTCGAAGAACCGCCAAAGATAAAATCCAGTTTTACACCATGGCGCAGGGTTCGTTAACCGAGTTACAAAATCAATTACTAATTGCCAGAGATGTTGGGTATATAGAAAACGAAGAATTTCAAAAACTTGCTGCACAAACAATTATCATAAATAAATTATTGAATGGCCTTAAAAAATCGGCATAAATACTAAATACTAGATACAAAATACTAAATACACGTCAATGAGATTTCAAGTTCCCCAATTCATTGAAAAAGAAAGTAAAATTGCCGGTCCATTAACTTTCAGACAATTTGCGTTAATGGGGGCAGGCGGAGTCGGCATTCTTATCCTTTATGCGGTTTTAGCTAAAACTAACTTTATGGCTTTTCTTTTTTTAAGTATGCTGATGGGTTTTAGCGTTATTTCTCTGGGATTTGTCAAAATTAACGGCCGGTCATTGCCAATGGTCTTAGGAAACTTCATCCTTTATTCGTTTTCTTCAAGAATTTATCTTTGGAAGAAGAAAGATTTGCCGCCCAGAATTGTCTGGCAAAAACTTGAAGACAAAAATATGCCAGTCAGGCCAGAACCATTATCTACAGAGTTAAGGGTAGCTAAAAAAAGTCGTTTAAGGCAAATTTCTTCGATCGTAGAAACAAAAAAATAGTCTTATGGCAAAAACATCTACCCAAGATTTCTTGGAAATCGATCAGATCAGGGAAGGCGTTATTATCCTCAAAAGCAAAGCTTTGAGGGGCGTTTTAATGATCTCATCCTTAAACTTTGCATTAAAGTCAACCGAAGAACAAGAAACTATCATTTATCAATTCCAGAATCTTTTGAACTCTCTTGATTTTTCAATCCAAATTATTATTCAGTCAAGAAAAATGAATATTACCGGTTATTTGGATCAAATAAAATTATTAGAGGATCAGCAAAGCAATGAATTGTTAAAAATGCAAACTGCCAGCTATTACGACTTTGTTAAGGGGCTCATTGAAGGAGGCTCAATTATGAGTAAAACATTTTTCTTAGTCGTCCCTTATACAATCTTGGAAGCTGAAGGCGCCAGAGGATCAGACAATGTTTTAAAAATGCCAAAACTTCCATCTTTGACGGAAGAGCAATTCCAGAGATGTAAGTCCCAGCTTTGGCAACGGATGGAGTTCTTAGCTCTGGGGTTAAAAAGAATGGAATTACAGGCCATTCCGTTGTCAACACCGGAATTAGTTGAATTTTTTTGGTCATTGCACCACCCTAAAGAAGCTGAAATCGGTTACTATCCGGAAATTCCTCCAGAACTTACTCAAGAATCTTAAAATACTATGAATATCCCATTTTTTAAAAAAGAAAAAAAAATAGCAGAAAAAATTTTTGAAGCTGAATCTCTTAATGTCAGGGACTTTATTGCCCCCTCGTCTATTGAAATCCAGCAAGCCCACTTAAAGATGGGGGAGAAAATGGCTAAGTCTTTCTTTGTTTTTTCTTATCCAAGATATCTTTCTACCGGCTGGTTTGCTCCGGTAATTAACCTGGATACGCCTATGGATATTGCTTTTTTCATCCATCCGATTGACACCGGCTTGATCTTAAAACAGCTTCGCAAGAAGGTAACCGAGGTTCAATCTGAATTAATGGAACGGCGAGAAAAAGGCCTGATCCGGGATCCGGTTTTAGAAACTGCTTTTCAAGACATGGAAGTGCTTAGAGACGGCCTGCAAACAGCTCAGGAGAAAATGTTTAGCTTTGGCTTGTATATCACTGTTTATGCGGATACTGATAAAAAATTAAGGGATATCGAATTAACTCTGAGATCCATTTTAGAGGGCAGATTAATTTATATTAAACCAGCGCTTTTCCAGCAGAAGGAGGGCTTTATTTCTTCCTCCCCTTACGGTATGGATATGTTGCAGGTTCACACCCCAATGAATACTAGCCCTCTGTCTTCCAGTTTTCCTTTTGTCTCTTTTGATTTGAGCTCTAGCGAAGGCATTCTTTATGGCATCAACCGTCATAATAACTCCTTGATTCTTTTTGATAGATTTTCTTTAGAAAATGCAAATCTTCTTGTCTTTGCTAAATCCGGTGCCGGCAAATCATATTTTTGTAAAATTGAGATCTTAAGATCTCTAATGACCGGGGTTGATACTATTATTATTGATCCGGAAAATGAATATAAATTCTTGGCTGAGTCTGTCGGCGGTTCTTTCTTTAATATTTCCCTGGGATCGGATAACCACATTAATCCGTTTGACTTGCCGACTCCGAGAGAAGACGAAGACCCTGAAGACGTTCTCAGGTCAAACGTCATTAATCTAGTCGGACTTTTAAGAATTATGTTTGGTGGCTTGACTCCTGAAGAAGACGCCATTATTGACCGGGCTCTGACTGAAACCTATGCCTCTAAAGATATCTCTCCCAGAACCGACCCCAGTAAGTGGCAGGAGAATACGCCGATTATGTCAGATTTAGAGGCTATTTTAGAGACCATGGATGGGGCTGATTCTCTCGTTATTAGATTAAGAAAATTTACCGAAGGAACTTTTGCTAATTTCTTCAATCAGCCTAGTAATCTTTCTTTGGATAAAAGCCTGGTAGTTTTTGGCATTAGAGATATGGAAGACGAACTTAGGCCAATGGCTATGTTTGTGGTTATGAGATATATATGGAACAAGGTCAGGTCTCAAATGAAAAAGAGAATGTTGCTGATTGATGAGGCCTGGTGGTTGATGCAGTCAAATGATGGCGCCTCCTTCTTGTTTGGAATGGCTAAAAGGGCTAGAAAATACTGGCTGGGGGTAACTACTATTACTCAGGATGTCGGCGACTTCTTGCAATCAGATTACGGTTTAGCCATTGTTGCCAACTCTTCTTTACAGTTATTGCTTAAACAAAGCCCGGCCGTAGTCAATCAAGTTCAGAAAACTTTTAATCTAACCGAACAAGAAAAGGGGCTTTTATTAGAGTCTGGCATTGGCGAAGGTGTTTTTATCGCCGGGCAAAAGCACGTTGCCATCAGGATTGTCGCCTCATACACTGAAGACCAGATTATCACCACCTCTCCCGAAGAGTTGTTAAAGATTAAAAAGGCAAAACTAGAAGAAGAATAAGTCTCATAATTGCGTCATAAAAAATAATATGACACATATATTAGCTTGGTTGTTATAACACATATATTAGCTTGGTTGTTATAACACATATATTAATTTAATTATCATGGCAACAGTAAAACCAAAACCGCCAGCACCGCCAAAACCTAAAACTCCCGACAAGAAAATCCCAAAATCCCAAAGGAATTTAGATGCACGGGATAAAGAGCCAAATTTAACTGAAAACGAAGAAAAAGAAACTGGTATTCCTGAGGAATACCAAGATAAAAAAGAGGGCGGAGAAGATGAGGAAAAAAAAGAAGCGAGACAAGGAGGGGCAGAAGAAGATAATGACTATGATGATGAAGAAGAAAGCATAGAAGTTGTTGGCGGAGGACTTTTAAATCTTTTTACCGTCTGGGGTCTTCTATTCTTTATGATTTTTGCCATGATTGATTTCGTTGAAGTTCTTTTGTTATTTGTTCTCCTTGACGATTTCTGGATCCTCGATATTATCGGCCTCATATTCTATATCGTCTGGCAGGCTATTTACAAGAATTTCTATGGCGGAAGCGGCCAAATGGCCGCTGGAGAAGGTGCCAAG
This sequence comes from uncultured Candidatus Saccharibacteria bacterium, assembly GCA_964437545.1. Classification (GTDB taxonomy): domain Bacteria; phylum Patescibacteriota; class Minisyncoccia; order Minisyncoccales; family GWA2-46-15; genus GWA2-46-15. Next base: position 38,968 of record CAYTHH010000003.1, read on the forward strand.
GGAAGGTTAAAGGCAAAAACAGCCAAAGGACTAAGCAAAATTTTTACCGGGAAGTGGAGTAAATTTCTGGTACCGATTACGGGCGAAGTTATCCCTTATCTTGGCGGCATACTTCCTACCTGGACAATCAGTTTTATTGTCCAAATAATGAATAGTTAATAAGGAATGAGAAGAAAATTAATTTTTATCATCGCCATCTCTTTGTTTCTGTGGATAGGATTTGTCCAAGCTTTGGAAATCACTTATCCGGTCTTGCCTGGAGTTGAAGCTCCTCAAGAGTTTATGTCGAAAATTGCCTCAGGAGAATACTCCCAAGCGGAAGCATTAGGTTTGATGGCTCGTTATCTTTATATTTTAACCATATTCTTTGCCGGCAGTATCTGCACTTTAGCTATGATCTATGGCGGCATCATTTACTTTTTCTCAGGAAACAATCCAGGAAAAGTTGTTGTTGCTAAGGATCAGATTGTTTCTGCTTTTTTTGGAGCTCTCTTATTAGCCACTTCTTTTATGATTTTAAAACTTATTAATCCCGATTTATTAATTTTAAACCAACCAGCGATTACTCACCCCGTTGATTCTTTTATCGATTTTATTCCACCCGAAGAAAGAATCGAAAGTTACTGGGAACTGCCCATGGGCAAGATTGAAGCAGCCGCCTTAGATGCAACCAAGAAAATGGAAGCGCCTTCGTTAGCGGTTAAAGATGCTTCGGCGATTGTAAAGAATAAAACCGAAGAACTTAAAACCCTAGTTAATCTATGCCAATGCTCCGAACTGACTTCCATTTGCAGCATTGCCACCTGCACGGCTATTGATCCTTGCGCGGGAACATATGCAATCCTCTGCCCGAATTCAAATTTAATCGATGCCAAAAAAGCAGAGGTATTAACTGCGGCCGCTGATCTTCAAGTTAAAACCAATATCTTAAAATCAGCCACAATCGCTCTTTTCAGCGAATCTTCAAAATTGCAAGCCGCCAAAAGAATTATGGAAAACTGCGAAGGAGAGGCAACTGATCTTTATTCTTATCAGACAATTAGAGAGGTTTTTATTACTGAAACAAAATATATTTGGTCGGAAACTGGTTACAGTGGAGGCAGTTCTATAGTCGGCGCTGTTTCTCTTCCTTCGGTAACAGGATCTTGCCGGCTTTCAAATACCGGGTCGCCTTTCTCGTCTATCCCAAATTTAAACAATGTATCAAAGTTTCGGGCAATAGTAGAAGCGGCAGCGCAAACGATTCATGTGCCTCCCTCGCTTATCTTGGGAGTAATGTACGGAGAAGGGATTTTTAATCCGGGAAGATATGAATGGACAAACGAAAATGTAGAAGCTTGGAGCTGTGAGGGATGCGGAGTCCCTAATTGCGACATATCTCCCTTCCAATCTGAAGGGATCTGGGATGCAAATAAAGACGCCATAAAGAAGGTAGCCCCAGGCAGAATTCCAAGTCCATGCAACCTCTTAGATGTAACTTTTGCCACCGCTCAGCATTTAAGTAGCGGGGTATCGGGCTTTGAAGGTTTTAATGGGATAAAATGCTTCGGCATATTGCTTAATGACGGCCAAAGCATCAATACCGCTGACTGCTCGTGGGCAAGAAGAGATATTGAGACCGCCATTAAAGTCTGGGAAAGCGGATATATGCCAAATTTGTGTTTCACTAATGTCGGAAGTTGCGCCACGGGAGGAGGAATGGCGGCAAACTGCCCTGGCAATGATACATGCGAACACTATGGTAATTGTTTTGGAGGCGGAGGAAGTTGCAGTAGTCACAACTACTGTATCTGGGGTGTAACCAACCACTATAAATAAAAAAATATTTGAACGATAGGATCTTATGAAAAAAATAGCGCAAATAAAAATTATCTATGCAATAGCGGCTGTTTTGATCCTTGGCTCGGTTATTGTTTTTGCATACCAGAAAATCAGAAATATTTCTGCGGCTCAAAGCGATGCTTTGAATTTCTATTGCAAAGCAGACGAAGATTTTGTCGCTACCGTGTTTAGCAGTTGGCAAAAGGCAGTTGCTGAATTTACATCAGGATTGGGAAGTGGAGGAGGGCCAGGAGGGCCAGAAGGACCGACTCCCGCACCAAATCCCGGAGCCCTGGCTTGGCCCGTAAGCAATCCCGAAGTCGGCCAGCCTTTTTGCGAATACTGCGATGGGGGTTGGCATGGCGGTATTGATTTAAATTTTAGCCGTCCCGAAACAGATCATATTTATGCGGCTGCCGATGGAACTGTTACCGCGGCTGGCTATATGTGTTCGGATCCATACAATCATTTAGGAAACTATGTTACTATTAGTCACACCATTGATGGCAAGTCATATACTACTGATTATTTTCACCTTTCCTCCATATCTGTTTCTGCGGGACAACACGTTGATCAAGGAGATTCGATTGGCAATATAGGTAAAACTTGCACTGACTGGGTTCATCTTCATTTCGCTCTAAGGCAAGGAGGCATCTATACAAATCCTTGCCGGTTTTTGCCGTCAGAACCCGTGCCGGGAATACAATGCCTCGAAGTAGAGGGATGCCGGATGACACCAGTAACTTGTTCCGGACCGTAAAATCATTTGAATCTAATATGATTAACAACTTCATTGCTAAGAAAACTGTCATCGCTAGCCTAATTCTTGTTGTTTTATTATTGCCGGCTAAAAGTAATGGCGTTGACGATAAGCTTGTCTGCCCTTTAACAAGCGAAGTTCCGGTTGGCCAATTAGTCGATCAAACCGCCTTCACTGCAGACAAAATTCTTAAAGAAGCCATTGAAATGATTGACACTTCGATTATTGAGGTTGCGGCTGCGAATGAAATGGTTTCTTTGGTTGACTCTTGCTCTGTCGACAATTGTAACTCTGCCTGCCACGGAGAGATAACATATACTGCCTGTGACACTTCTTGCAGTTCAGATTATACTTGCGATTTTACGAATAAGTTCGTAAAGGGGATTAATCTTGGCAGCAGCGTCTATAATTGCAGCAATATGAATCATTTCAACCCAACTAATAACCTTCATTATTCTAGATTCAGCCTTAGTTTTAACTCTCCCCCTTGCGATATAGCGCCCTGTTCTGGCTATTGTTATCGTCCGGCTTGCGAAAAACTGGATTGCGATCCGAAAACTTGTCAAGGAGAAGCCTGCCCTTTTGCCGAAATTCAGCAAACTTTTGAAACCATAGTCACTTCAGACGATCAAATTATAACATCCAATCAGATTATCTCTGACGTTTTCAATAAAAATGTGACTGTGCTGCAGCCTCTTTTGGGAGAAATCTGTAAAATCCCGATTTTGAAAATAGTTTGCGGCTGGATCGGAAAACCGGAAATAAATATAATACTTGACCTTTTTATCAAAAGCTATGAAAATATCAATAACTGCAAGACTTCAAGTTTTGAGCTGGAAAAAATGCTGATAAGCGGAGATACGGGCAGAATACTTTTGCCTTGCCAAGCTTTGACTCCGGATCCTTTAAAAGAATGCTATCCCAATAATTATTATTGTTGTCATTAAAAATATATGAATAAAAAAACAAAAAGATTAATTAAAAACCTTTTTTTCATAACTACCCTGGTTATGGTTATTGGTATCGGGGGACAAGCGCTTGGAATCGAAAACCTGGAGGTAAGTTATCCCAATATCCATAGTGGCGTAGATGCGCCGACAACCACTAAAACTTTATTGAACGACTATATTCTCTATATTTTCTATTTTGCCCTTATTTTTTCCGGAGTTATAATTTTCGGCTCAATGCTTATGGCCGGAATCAGTTATATGAGCTCGATGGGAAATCCAGCCGCTCTCGGCGACAGCAGAAATAGAATGTCTTCTGCTTTTCTGGGAGTAATTCTGCTCCTGTCTTCTTTCCTTCTTCTTAGTACTATTAATCCCGAGATAGTAACAATGACGCTTCCATCAATAGCTAACGAGAGGTTTATCACGCTTACTTTTGCTTCAGGAGATGAGATAAATATTAAAAGTAGCAACGCCTTTCTACCAGAAGATGGCGCTGTCTCTCTTTCGTATGGCGAGAATACTGAATCAGACGGAGTTGATATTATAATTTACTCTGAGATTCGATATGAAGGGAGTAGCGAGAAAATCACGGATGCGGGCTCTTTGCCTTTTCATGCCAAATCAATTGTTATCGCCTGGAAACTGCCTGGAGTTCGTCTTTTTCCTGAGACCGATTACGGCGGGGATCCTCACCTTTATCTTAACAGCTCCGGGTCTTTAGGTGGTTTTGACGATAAAGCCAAATCAATTAGTATTTATAGCATTGAATCGAACGATAGATTAATGGCAGTTCTTCATGAAGATGAGGCATTCCAGGGCAAGTGCGCTGTTATTTACGGGGAGGAAAAAGAAAATTTAAATAACGAGGAGTATGGCGGTATTGTCGGCAATAGTAAAACATCTTCAATCACTGTCCTAAAGCCGCGGCGCACGGAATTAGGTTCATTGACTGGAGGGGTAAAATTCTTTGATAAAAATGGAGATCAAATAGAATGTAGTGGTCCATATTGTGAATCTGAAAATTCTGTTCGAAATGTTAAAACAGGCAGTACTGGAGGCATTGGTATCGCCGATGATAAAATCTACGGCCTAGAAATAACTGGCAGTTATGCGGTTATTTTGTTTAAAGACACTAATTTCCGAGATAAATGCGAGGTTTTTACTAGTAGTAATTCTGATTTCTCAGATAATGCTATGGGAAAATGTCCCAGTGGTATTTGTTTTTGTATCCCAATTTTAGATTGGTGTCCTCCTTGCGTTGGTTCTTGCGTTTCCTCCTTAATAGTTTTTCCTTTAGATCAATAAGAAGATGGTGATAATTTAATAACCACTCTTCTTTCTAACCCTTCTCCCAGACTTTCGGTAATCACATCTGTCCTGTTGCTGAGAGCGAGATGGATTATCCTTCTGTCTTGAGAAGGCATTGGCGAGAGCTCCTTATCTTGCCTGGTTAAAGCCACTTCATTAGCTGTGGTATTGGCCAGTTCTTCCAAATAGCTGGCCTTTTTCTTTTTATAACCGTTAATGTCTAAGTCAAAAAAAATATCTGAACCAATTCTTTTTCTCAAGATTAACCTCAAAAGATATTGGATTTCAGACAATGTCTGGCCGTTTTCTCCAATCAGCAGTTGCGGAGACTCGGTTTCAATATTTAACCTAAAGAATTCTCCCTCAATTCTTTCCTCTTTAACCTCCATTGCTATTGTTGCTTTATCAAAAAAATCTTTGACAATATTTTTAATTATTTCTTGTTGTTCTCTTAGAATCATATTTTAGGAGTAGATTTGTTTAAAACATATTGTTGCCAACCGGAAAAAATCGAGGTTACCAACCAATAAAGCCCAAGCGCTGAAGGAAGCTTAAGAAGAATAAAAACCGTTAACACCGGAAAAAAATACATCATTTGCTTCTGTATGGTCGAGGACATCTTTTCGCTAAGTTCTTTGCCTCCGCCTTTATCCTTCGGGACTGGCTTGGGAAGCATTAAGGTTTGAATCAACTGGGCTATTCCTGCTAAAATGGCCAAGACAACATTTGGACGGGAAAGATCAATGCCTAAAAATAGCGGATTAATAATTTCCGGCTTACTGATAAAACTATAAAGATGATTCGTTTCAGACCAAATGCCTTTCCAGAAAAGCTGATAAAGGGCGATTAAAATCGGCAATTGTATTAGGATTGGCATTAATGGCCCCAGCGGACTAATTTTCTCTCTTTTAAATATCTCGGAAACTGCCTTGGCTTGTTCTTCGGGATTATCTTTATGCTTTTTCTGAACATTTTTGAGTTCTGATTGAATCCCAGCCATAATTTGCTGCAACTTAAATGCTCGGGTGTTAAGCGGCAAGGTTAAAAGCTTAATGAGCCCGGTTAAGACGATAACCGAAAGACCCAAATTCGGTAACAAATTATAGATAAATATTAAGAAGTTAAAAAGCGGCTGGCATATAAGAAGCTGAAATAATTGGCTGATCATTTTGTGTTTTTAATTTTCATTTTTAATACCTGCTCCTCCGGCGCAAGACAAACAGAGAATGTCATTTTAAAAGATCAGCCCGAGCCAGAATAATCTCTATCTGCCTGCCCACTTCAGCTGATTTTTGTTTTTCTATTCCCGATTTAGCAATAACCATAATGTCGTTGCCTGGTTTAATCAGAGCCAGTCTTTGCCGAAGCTGCTCTCTTAACATTCTCCTGATCTTATTCCTTAAGGTTGCTTTTTTAAAATTTCTTTTTGCGATCAGAAATCCGAAACGGCTGTTTTGCTGTGAATTACCGATAAATTTTATTGCCATCAACTCACCGTTCTGAGACTTACCCCTTTTTAAAAGAGATTCGAAATCATTTTTCTTTTTTAAACGATGGGGCTTAGGAAGCATCTTAGATAGATAATTTAGTTCTTTTCTTCCGGCGACGACTATTAATAACTCTTTTGCCTCCGGAAGTCTTGCTCCTTTTTAAGAAGCCGTGAGTCCTTTTTCTTTTTCTCTTTTTCGGTTTATATGTCTCTGACATAATCAGTGTTTTAAATAATAAATGTTTATTTTCAATAATACATGCTTATTTTCAATAATACATGCTTATCTTCAATAACAAATGGTTATCAATCAGTTTAACAAATTTTGCATTATTAAACAACTTGACTTATTTGGCTTTTAAATTTTTACTTAAATAATAGATTATTAGTTTAAACTGCTATTCCACGCCTTATCCACAAGTTATTGCCAGGTGTTAATAACTTAATCTTGTTTTTATAATTTTTGCTATTCAATCAAGTAAAAGATATAATGAACTATTCAAAAAACCAATAATTAGCTTAAACTAACAAGCAAAATGACAAACGAAGAGCTTTGGCAAACAGTCCTCGCTCAAATCCAATTGTCTATTTCTCCAGCCAGTTTTGCTACTTGGTTTAAACAAACATCGATTGTTTCCCAAGAAAATAGAGAAATCGTCATTTCTGTCCCAAGCTCTTTTTCAAAAGAGTGGTTAAAGAACAAATATCACAAATTAATCGGTAAAATCATTGATGAACAAAAAAGAGGCGTTAGGGAAATAAGATATATTATTGAGGTTCCGCCAATGATCAAGCCGGCTCAGGGGAAAAAAACCAGCCAATCACCGCCCATCGGACAGCTTGATTTCCAGGAGTTAAAAATTAATAAGGATAGCAGTCTTAACCCTCGCTATGTTTTTGATAATTTCATTGTCGGTTCATTCAACGAGTTAGCCCATGCTGCGGCCACGGCCGTTGTTAAAGCTCCCGGCCAATCCTATAATCCTTTATTTATTTATGGAGGAGTTGGGCTGGGAAAAACTCACCTTTTGCAAGCTGTTGGCAACGAGATTAATAAAAACTCAGCCAAAAAGAATATTAGATATCTACCGGCCGAAAGATTTACCTCAGAGATAGTCGGCGCCATCAGAAACCATCAAATTGAAGCTTTAAAAATCAAATTTCAAAGGACAGACGTTCTCATCCTTGACGATGTTCAGTTTCTAGCCGGAAAAGAAAAAACCCAGGAAGAATTCTTTCATCTCTTTAATGCTCTTTATGAGAAGAATAAACAAATTGTTCTCTCCTCGGATCGCCCCCCTAAAGCAATCTCCTCACTGACCGAAAGATTAAGGTCTCGCTTTGAAGGTGGCATGATCGCTGATATTAGCCTGCCGGATATAGAAACCAGAATTGCCATCTTAAAAACAAAAGTTTCTGAAAAGAGGGTGGATATTTCGGAAGAAATAATAAATTATACCGCCAGCACAATCCAAAAAAACATTCGCGAGCTGGAAGGAGCTCTTAATCGGCTGATAACCCATCAAAAAATCTATAATAAGCCCTTAACCATAGAAGCAGCCAAAAGTCTGCTTGGCAGTTTTACGGCAGCTCCCCAAAAAATATCTTCTCCTAAAAAGATTGTGCAAACCGTAAGCGATTTTTATGATCTCAAAGAAAAAGAAGTTTTTGAAGTAACGAGAAAGAAAGAAGTTGTTAAACCTCGTCAAATAGCAATGTTTCTCCTCCGAGAAGAGCTGGCTTATTCTTTCCCGGCTATCGGCAGGGTTTTTAAGGGAAAAGATCACACAACTGCTATTCATGCTTTTAAAAAGATTAAAAACGCAATAAGCGAAAGCGATGATTTTGCTGAAGAGATAAATTTAATAAAAAAGAAGCTTTATGGACTGTAAAAACTGTTAATTTCATGTGAAATTGATGTTAAATTAACAGGGATATCTTCTGGATAAAATTAAGCCGATTTAAAGAATCTGATAAATAACAAAATATTAATTACAGGTTTTTCACAGCTTAATCAGTCCTTTTGCCAGCAAGCTTAACAACTTTTACAAGGGGAAATAAGATTAAAAGAAGTTTTCAAGGATCCCCCTAACAATAACAACTAGTTTATATATTTAATTAATTACAATTAAACTTATTAAAATGAAAGTTACTATTTTAAAAGAAAAGTTAAAAGAAGGATTATCTGCGGTTTCCAGAATTGCCCAGAAGAATCTTTCTTTGCCAATATTAAGCTCTGTTTTAATCTCGTCTGAAAAGAATTTTATTTGTCTAAAAGCTACGGATTTAGAAATGGGGATAAAATGGTGGGCGCTTTCTAAAACAGAAAAAGAGGGAGAAATTGCTTGCCCTCTTAGGGTTTTTCAGGGAGTAGTAGATGGCCTGGCCTCAGAAAAAATATCTCTTAAAATAGTGGATAAAAAAATCTTATTAGAAACGGATATTCTTAATGCCGAGATCAATGGCTTGGATGCGGCTGAATTTCCAATTATTCCGGAACTAGAAGTTAAAACGAGTTTTAATCTCAATGCCAATCTATTATCTCAAGGATTAAACCAGGTTGCAGAAATGACGGCAACCTCTTCTGTCCAGCCTGAAATCTCCGGGGTTTATTTTAATCTTTCCGGCAACCGGCTAAAAATGGCAGCTACCGATAGTTTTCGATTGGCAGAAAAAACAATTGAATTGGCAGAAAAGATAAAAGAAGAAATCTCTTTTATCCTCCCCCAAAAAGCCTGTAAGGAGATTGTCAATCTTTTTAGCGAAAAAGAGGCAACTATTAAAATCTCTCTTTCTTCGAATCAAATTCTATTGGAATTGCCAATGACTGAAACTTCTCATCCAAAAGTTCAGTTCTTTTCACGTTTGATAGAGGGAGAATATCCTGATTATCAAGAGATAATTCCTCAAAAATTTGATTTCAAAGCCCTAATTTCTAAAAATGCTTTTTTGCAGAATTTGAAAACAACTAGCTTGTTCAGTAATAAAATAAATGAAGTCAAAATAAGAATTAATAAAGATAACCAAAAAATAGAGTTGGAAGGGCAAAATTCAGATATTGGCCAATCTGTCAGTATTTTAACAGCAGATATAGATGGTGACGGAGAGATGGAAGTATCCTTTAATTGGAGGTTTTTAATGGATGGCCTGGCTCAAATTAAAACAAAAGATCTTGTTTTCTCCATAAACAAGAATGAGGGGCCGGCTGTTTTAATGCCGAGAGAAGATTCTAGCTATCTCTACTTATTAATGCCCTTAAGGACCTAAAGAGAATCTGGATTTAAGAAAGGTTCAGGAATTTTATCGGAAAGGATTTTCCCCATAATTTGATGGAATATCGGTCCGGCAAAAACAATACCTGGTTCTTTTCTAGTCGGAGTATTATCATTATTACCTGTCCAAACTCCGACCACGGCAGAGGGAGTATAGCCGATTGTCCAGCCATCTCGATAACTCTGAGTAGTTCCGGTTTTGGCGGCAACGGGATATTCGTCAAAGAACAAAATCGACCTAGCCCCGAAAACAGGAGCTCGAGAATTGTTGTCTGATAAAATATCGTTGATTAGAGCGGCTGTTTTTGTGCTTAAAACTCTTCTCGGAGTGCTTTCATTGTTTTCAATGATATTTCCCCGGCTATCTTCAATTCTTAAAATTGGCACGGGTTTTAACCAGGCGCCATTATTGGCAAAAGAGCTGTAAGCCGACGTCATTTCTAATAATTTGACTTCATATCCTCCTAAAACAATAGAAGGCCCAAAAGGAGGATTAAGAGTAGTAATCCCCAATTCTCTGGCCGTTTGAATACTATCCTCTATTCCAGCTAAATTCATAAGAACTTTAACAGCCGGAATATTTAAAGACTGTGCCAGAGCTCTTCTTAAAGTAACCAGTCCCCGGTATAGGCCATCATAGTTTTGGGGAATGTATTCTTTCCCTCCCCAGACGCCAAAACTGGTTCTTTGGTCATTAACCACGGTTTGATCGTCAAAACCCTTATCAAAAGCAGTGGCATAAACAATTGGTTTAAAAGATGATCCCGGTTGTCGGCCGGAAAGAGCAACATTGAATTGAGGTTCAAAGAGACAATCTTTACCGGGGATACATCCTTCCGGATAAGGATCAGCGAAAAAATCCTTAGATCCAACCATTGATAATATTTCTCCAGTTTTAGGATCAATAACGACTACGGCGGCATTTGAGGAAAGATAGGATTGATTTATCTCGACTCTTTCCTTGACTACATCTTCAGCGTATGACTGAAGCTCCCAGTTTATAGAAGTATATATTTTAGCCCCTTTTTCTCTTAGAAAATCTTCTCCATATTTTTCTTCTAATATTCCTTTTATCCACATGACAAAATGAGGAGCTTTAATCAATTGATTGATTTTGGCGAATTCAATAACCTCTTCTTTGGCACTTATCTCCTCTTCTTGAGTAATAAAAGATAATTCTCTCATCCTGGTCAAGACATAATCTTTTTTTGACATCAATTCGTCTCGATTCGGGCCGTATGGCGAAAGCCGGCTCGGGGCTTTTATCAGAGAAGTTAGCAGGGCGGCTTCGGCCAAGGAAATATCTTTAGCGTCTTTTTGAAAATAGGTTCGGCTGGCAGCTTGAGCCCCATATGCATTTTGACCAAAAGGAATCTGGTTTAAGTAAAACTCCAAAATTTCATCTTTGGAATAACGCCTTTCAAGCTCTAAAGTGAGAATAATTTCTTTTGTTTTTCTTTCTCCGGTCTTTTCTAAACTGAGATACGAGGATCTAACCAACTGTTGAGAAATAGTTGAAGCTCCTTGGGAAGGGGCAAATAGTTTTAAATCAGTTAAGATTGCCCTAGCAATTCCTTTAAAACTTATTCCATGATGATTGTAAAAATCAGAATCTTCGCTGGCAAGAAGAGCATTTTTTAGATAGTCAGAAACTTGGTCTAAAGGGACAACGGTTCTTTTTTCTTCTCCATAAAATTCGTAAAGAATAGTTTCTCCGTCTCTGGCATAAATTGCAGTCGATTCGGCAGTCTCTTTTTCAGTGAATTTTTCCGGTCGAGGCAAGTCTTTGACATAACTGACAAATACAAAAAAAACCACGGCAAAACCGGTTAAAGAACAAAATCCTAAGATTTTAAGCCACTTTCTACCCCAAGAATCTTTTTTAAAGATTTCCCGATAAAATTTTCTTTTAGCCATTTTAATATTATTAATCAGCGAGGACAATATACCGGACAGGACTCAATCTTGCTCATTATAGCGAGTACGATATATCGAGCAGGATTTAATCTTGCTCATTATAGCGAGTACGATATACTGAGCAATTCTTGCTCATTATAGCAGAAAACGATATATCTCGGAATGCAATATTTAAATAATGAGAGCTGTTCGCTCTCGATTCCTCGCTTCGTTCGGAGATGAGCAGTTTGATATAATGAATAACAGATTTTGTCATTTCAATGACAAAACCCGCTTTAGGCGGGCTTTGCTTTTAACACTGAGCAATTCTTGCTCAGTATACCGGGCGTTAGCCCGTTAGTTTTTGAGTCAAAAATTTTATTCGAATTCTTCTTCTTCCTCGGTTTCTTCCTCGACTTCTTCTTCCTCGGTTTCTTCCTCGACTTCTTCTGTATCTGAATTTTCTTCAAACATGCTTTCTTCCCAGGCACTTTGGTCGGTTAAGAAGGATGCAATTTCTTTTTCCAGTAACATAGGTTTAACGCTTTATTTTTGGCGGGATTGTTTTTCCGCCTTTTAATCAAAGCTTGTCTTAATAATTGATTCGACCTTTTTTAAGAATATTCGATTATAGCAATCGGAATACCCGATTTGTCGAGCGCCCCCGTCTGCTATTAGCAATTTTAATTTTCTAAGAGGTCTTGTCAACCCCCCGAGGGGATAACTTTAATTTTTTGATCCTTGGCCATTGCCCTTGGCAAATACAGCGCAAATAGCCACTGCTAAAGCATCGGCAATATCGTCGGGTTTTGGAATCTTTCCAAGGTTCAAAATTTTCTCAACTTTCTTTTGTAAATCCTTTTTTTCGGCTCGACCGTAATCTGCCACTTTTAATTTTACCTGTAAGGGCGTGAACTCTATTATTGGAATATTCTTTTTAGCCGACTCAAGAATCAGGACGCCGCAAGCTCGGCTAACCGGAATAAAAGTTTTTAAGTTTCTAAAGAAAAAAACGCTTTCCATGGCGATTAAATCAGGTTTGTATTTATTAATCAGACCATTATATTCCCGGCTGATCTTTTTGAGTCGATTAGGAAAAGACTGGTCTGGCTTTGTTTCAATCAGGCCATAGGCCAGACATTTTATTTTTTGTTTTTTTCCTTTTTGAAGTTGAGCCCTGATGACGCCATAGCCGATAGTAGCTGTTCCCGGGTCGATTCCAAGAATAATCATCAGTCTTTCAGGTTAGAATAAATATCTTGAATATCATTGTTTTCATCAAGGCTATTAAAAAGCATTTCTGCCTGCTTTTGGTCTGCCTCACTAACAGGAATTTCGCTTTTAGCTATCCAATCAATAGAGGAAGATTCTACTTTAATATCTTGCCTTTGAAATTCTTCTTTTACTTTCCGGGCATTATCAACAGTGGTTTGAACTTCAAAAAGATCATCAGGGCGCCAAACAAAGTTTTCAGCTCCAACTTCAATTGCTTTTAATTCCAGAGCTTCTTTGTTTTTCCACGGTTCAGGCTGACCATCTAGAAGAATAATAATTATACCTTTTCTTTCGAACATCCACCTAACAGATCCTTCTTGAGCCAGCTTGCCATTGCACTGAGCAAGGATTTGTTTAACTTCTAAAAGGACGCGATTTCTATTATCAGTGATTCCTTCAATTAAGACAGCGATTCCTCCCGGTCCGTAAGCTTCGAATAGAAATTCGCTCAAGTTTTTACCTTCGAAGCCGCCACTAGCCGATTTAATCGCCCGATCAATATTATCATTGGGCATATTAAAAGTCTTAGCCCTGTCAATTATTGTTTTCAGCTTGTAATTGGTATCAGTGCTGGAACCGCCATCTCTGACAGCAATGGCAATGGCTCTAGCCATTTTTGAGAAAATTTGTCCCCGTTTTTTATCAGTAATAGCTTTTTGATGGGCAATAGTTTTGGCGTGAGAATGTCCTGACATATTATTAAGGATTATTTATATTGCTATTAATCTTTTTAACATTAAAACCGTTATTCCCGAAAGAGTCGCCAGAGCAACGGCAGTTAAAATCGTTTTTAAAAACCAAGAATGATTATCATTAACTTCATTAAGATTGTCCCGAAGAATGCTGGCTGAAACAGGAATTTTTTCTTGGTTTTCCAAGTGATCGGTTTCTTTCTCTACTTTCATTTTCATATTAGAATTAGCTGGCGTTAATTGGTTCGTCCAAGACCAATCGCCGGATAATCTGGCAAAGGATTGCTCCGAGACGGCCTTTTCATAGTGTATTGAGTCAATAATTTCTTGATTAGGATTGAACAGCAATAATTCATCTTCTTGATTATTAAGGGTGATCTTTGATTCGGGCCTACCGATGACTATATATGAATTAGCATTGATAAGACTGTCATTGGGGAAAGAATATATTTTGATTTGGCCGAAAACATCGCTGATCTGCCAGTCGGTCAAATCAACAGTAAAGTTATTTTGATTGTAGATTTCAATCCACTCTT
>CAYTHH010000004.1:0-21702 GCA_964437545.1 uncultured Candidatus Saccharibacteria bacterium
CAGTCGGTCAAATCAACAGTAAAGTTATTTTGATTGTAGATTTCAATCCACTCTTCACTTTCATCCGGGCCTAGAGGAGAGGGGAGAACCTCATTAAAGACAATTCCTCCGGGGTAATCAGGATTTGACTCAGGCAAGATAGTTGATGTCGGCTCTGGCAGGAAACTAGCAACTGGAGAATCAACGATGCTAATATTATTTTTCCTTCCAGGAGTTCCATAAGGATCTTGGCTAGTCGCCCAGAATCCTGAACTTGCCCTTTCCATAGTTTGCTTAGTGATATTGTCTCCAGACGGCCAACCATCGCTGGCTTTGATCTGATCAATCAAGATATTATTCTCGTCGATAAGACTTAAATTTTCGCCGTTATTTTCGAGAGCCCCGATATAAATTTGATTCGCTATTGTTTCAGGAACCGTTTGATCGTCAGTTCTCTCTAACAGATAAAATCCTTGACCGATAACAATGCCGTTTAGGGCAATATTAGGAGTATTGTCATCGGAAACAATCTTCCAGCCGCTTAAGTCTATATCTGAATAGGTGTTATTATAGAGTTCAATCCATTCATCGTTACTGGAAAAAGGTTGAGATTTTCCCATCCAAGCCAGCTCATTGAAAACAACATCATTGGGGGAAGCAATGGCTTTTATTGGCAGAAGAAAAATGACTATCAAAAACAGCAACCCCATATTTTAGTAAAAATTATCAAGTCCAGTTTAGCTATTGACAAAATTAGAGTTATCTAGTATAATTGTAATACAATTGCTTCTTTAGAGAAGTTAATGCGATTATTGTCTTTTCGGGTGGGGACACCCTCTAAGGGGAGAATTTTTCTTGAAGGAGATTTCGGGATTCCTCTGGAACCTCTGGAATCTTCCTCGGAAAAATTTGAGACTCGTGACTGGCGTCCGGGTATGCCCCCACCCGAGAAGGTTATTCTGATCCAACCATTCTTTCTAACTCAGAGATCGTAGTTAAACCGCTAAGAACCCTAATTAGGCCGTTTTGATACATTGTTATCATCCCCTTTTCAATTGCTTTGCCTCTAAGATCGCTTGTTGGCGGATTCTTAATAATAAATCTTTCCATTTCATCATCTACTATAATAGCTTCAAAAACTCCCAGTCTGCCCCTATAACCAGTAAACCCGCAATCTTCACATCCCTTGGCAACAGGGATTTTTGTTTGCGCTGATACTTTAATTGATGAAATTTTTGCCAGCTCTTTGGAGATTTTTGCCAGTTCATCTGAAGATAAAACTTTAAAATCAGCGCATTTGGGACAAACCTTCCTAATTAGTCTTTGGGCAATAATTAGATTTATAGCCGAAGCAATCGATGATGGATTCGTTCCTAAGTCAGCTAATCTGGCAATAGTGCCGGCAGCATCGTTGGCGTGGATAGTAGAGAAGACCAGATGTCCG
Source organism: uncultured Candidatus Saccharibacteria bacterium (assembly GCA_964437545.1). Lineage (GTDB taxonomy): Bacteria > Patescibacteriota > Minisyncoccia > Minisyncoccales > GWA2-46-15 > GWA2-46-15. The sequence goes on from CAYTHH010000004.1 coordinate 1,424, forward strand.
GTAAGAGCAGCTTGAAGGGCAATCTCAGCCGTTTCTAGATCTCTAATTTCTCCAACCAGGATAACATCTGGGTCTTGCCTGACAATAGCCTTCAGCCCCGAGGCAAAGTTATATCCTTTTGTTGGTTCGATTTGCGTTTGAGAAATGCCCGCTAAATGATATTCGATTGGATCTTCAATGGTAATAATCTTTATAGTCGGGTTTTGAACTTCTTTTAAAAAAGCATAAAGAGTAGTTGTTTTTCCGGAACCAGTCGGGCCAGTGACAATAATCATCCCGTTGGGTTTGGAAATTTCTTTGCGGAATATCTTTAAGAGATCGTCTCTTAAACCAAGCTGTTCAAGGCTAATCAGACTTTTAGGATTCAAAATTCTTAAAACCGCTGATTCGCCATGCTCAGTCGGTAAAGTTGATGACCTAATTTCAATATTCTCTTTATCTTTAATAATAGAAAAACGACCGTCCTGAGGTCGATCACTAATATTAAGTTTAATGCCAGAAACTAATTTTAAACGGGAAATTAAGGGCTTATATTCTTGATGAGAAATATTGACCAGATCCTGAAGGGTGCCATCAATTCTCAATCGGATCTTAATCTGTTTTTTCTCAGTTTCAAAGTGGATGTCGGAGGCATTGAGGTCAATAGCTCCACCGAAGATTATTTCTAGGAGTTTGCTAGTGTTTTTGCCTAAAAACTGAGAAACGTTTTTAGAGAATTCTGGAATATTAATAGCCTTTTCCGTTTGCAATCCGGAGATTTCAACAGTGCTAATGCTCTTTTTCAGAACTTGGTCACTGACCATGTTTTGGTTTATAGTGAATTGAATTGATGTGCTAAAATTTGATTTTGTTATCGACTCAGAGGCAATAAAGGGTTAAAATGAGTAAACTTGAAAGCTTCGCTTGTAGAAATAAAAAGTTAGAACTATTTTTATACTTTATCTTGAATTGTCCCATTAGTCAAACTTTTGATTATGAATCCCAATAACGAAAAACAGGTATTCGCCATTATTGACGGTAACGCCATTGTTCATCGCGCTTACCATGCTCTACCGCCATTTACCACTAAAGAAGGAGTTTTGGTCAATGCTGTTTATGGTTTTTTTTCTTTTATTTTTAGGGTTATTAAGGATTTGCAGCCAAGAGCAATTGCCGTGGCCTTTGATTTAGCAGCTCCGACATTTCGTCATCAAGAATTTGATGGCTATAAGGCTAAAAGGAAAAAGGCGCCAGACAATCTCTACCACCAGATTCCAATTATAAAAGAGACGCTTAAAGCTTTTGGGATTAAATTTTTTACCAAAGAGGGTTTTGAAGCTGATGACCTTCTTGGGACTATGGCTGCTTCAGTTCAGAAAAGCAGCGACCTCAGATCAATAATTATTAGTACCGATACAGATATTTTACAGCTAGTTGACCATAACACTGAAGCGATGATTCTACGGCGAGGCATAAGCCAATCCGTGATCTATGACGAGGAGGGTGTCCAAAGAAAATACCAAGGCCTTAACCCAAAACAATTAATTGATTTCAAGGCTTTGAGAGGAGATCCTTCCGACGATATTCCCGGTGTTTTTGGAGTTGGAGAAAAAACAGCCATCAGGCTTCTTGGTCATTTTGGAGATCTGGAGCATCTTTATTCTTCACTTGATAAGAAAGGAACAGAAAAGATAATTAAGAAATCTGTTTTCGACAAACTGGTTAATCAAAAGAGCCAGGCCTTTATGAGCAGAAATTTAGCTGAGATTCGAACTAATGTGGCAATAGATTTTGATGTAAGAACCTGTTATTGGCAGAATTATAACCGTGAAAAAGTCAGTGATATTCTTAAAGGCCTTGGATTTTCTAGCTTAATTGTCAGATTGCCGTAAAGTAAGATTATTTTAAAACGGCCGGATGGTGTATGATAAATAATATAAAGTTATTTTATTCGATTCCGAAATCCGAAGTTAAATGATTTTGCCCTAAATTTTACCTATTAGATCCGCTCGGAATCATTTCCAACAATAGTTTTAAGGTTGATTATCGGCAAGGACAACCAAGTAGAATATTTGGGAACAAAGCGTTTTTCGGGAAAAGATAATCATCATAATTTTTTAATTTTATGGAAATAGAAAAAATAACCAGAGAAAAAGCCAAACAATTAATGTCTATTCCTGGTGAAGCCAGAGGAGTGACTTTAAAAGTTGATTGGGAATTTATCTTAAAAAAAGAAGGGAAAAACGGTTTAAAAAGATTAGAAGATAAAATGGTTGAACTTGGCTATCCTTTAAAGTATGAAGGCATCAAAACAATGGATTTTTATCCAATCGGCCTAGATGCCTTGTCAATGATGGCAATTAGCGAGGTTTTTGGTTATGGTAAGGAAAAATTTATCGAGATTGGCAAAACGGCGCCGAAACTCTCTATCTTTTTAAAAATTTTCCTCAAATATTTTGTTTCTGCAGAAAAAGCTATCAATGAATCAGCTCTGATGTGGCGGAGGCATTACAGTGTTGGCGATTTGACTATTACTGAGTTTAATAAAGATAAGGGCTACATAGTTCTGCGGTTAGAAAACTTTAAGCTTCACAAACTTTATTGCTATAATCTCCTCGGTTATTTTTCTAAAATAACAGAAATGATTGTCGGAGAAAGTGTCTCGGCAGAGGAGAGAAAATGTGTTTTTGACGGAGATGACTATCATGAGTATTTTTTGAAATGGAAATGAACACTTAAACAATGTCCATATTTACAAAACCGAACAAACTTGAATCTAGGGATAAAAAGATCGCGCTTTTACTGACAGATCTAGCCTCTCTGGAGGATTATATAAATGATCTTTTTAATTTCTCTCCATTACCAATTTGTTTTATCAGCCCCTTGGGGGTGATTCTTGAGACTAATCCAGCTTTTGAGAAAGCCTCGGGTTTTTCCAAAGATGAGATTATTGGCGAGTCGGTCGATAAGATTTTCATTAGAGAGGAGATTGCCAGTATTTCCAAAGAGACTTTGAAAGAAGGATTGGTAGTTACCAGGGAGTTGTCTTTACTTAAAAAAGACGGTAGCAGTTCGATAGTTCAAGTTTTTACCAGGACCAGGATAGATGAAAATTCGAAACCAATCGGTTATTTCTTAGGGCTTTTTGATTTGAGCAATATTAAGATGACTGAGCAAGAGTTAAAAAGAGTCCAGGCGGCTCTTCTAAATATTCTTGAGGATACCGAAGAGGCAAGAAGAAAAGCTGAAGAGGAAAAAGATAAAACCCAGGCGATTATTATTAATTTTGCGGATGGACTTTTACTTTTCGACAAAAACCATAACCTGGCTCTGGTTAACCCGAAAGCAGAAAACTTTTTCGGGATTGGCGGAGAAAAAATAACCAACAAAGGATTACAAGAACTTGTCAGCGTTCCCGGTTTTGGAAAGTTAATTGAGTTTTTGGGGCCAAAACTCAAGAATGTTTTTAGAAAAGAATTGGTTATTGCTAAAGATCTTATTCTAGAAGTTTCGGCGATTTCAATGAAGAAAGACAAAACTTATCTCGGTAATCTGGTAGTTTTACATGATGTTAGTCGTGAAAAAATGGTCGAGAGACTTAAGACGGAATTTGTTTCTTTAGCTGCTCATCAGTTAAGGACACCCTTATCTGCGGTTAAATGGAGCTTGAGAATGATTCTAGATGGAGACATGGGTAAAATTAATAAAGAACAGAAGGAAATCATGGAAAAAACTTACCAATCAAACGAGAGAATGATTGGCCTAGTTAATAATCTTTTGAATATTGCCAGGATTGAGGAGGGCAAATATACAATTAACCCAATCCAGACTGATATTATTAAAATTTGTCAGTCGGCAGTTAATTCCATCGCCGATAATTTTAAAAAGAAGGGCGTTGATTTCAAGTTTATTAGATCAGGCAATAAGCCGATTATGGTTTTTGTCGATGAGGAAAAACTCGAGCTGGTGGTTCAAAACATGCTTGATAATGCATTGAAATATACCAGCAAATCAGGCAAAGTATTTTTATCCTTTAAAGAGACGGCCAAAACTGTTACGGTTGAGGTCAGAGATGACGGTATCGGCATTACCGATAATGATCAACCTAGGGTTTTTTCTAAGTTCTTTAGAGCCAGCCAAGCCGCTTTAGTTGAGCCAGCTGGTAGCGGTCTGGGTCTTTATATGGCAAAGAATATTATTGACAGCCATAACGGCAAAATCGGATTTAAATCTCAGCCGGGAAAAGGATCTACCTTTTATTTTACTGTTAAGAAACAAAAATGATCTCTTTTATTCCAATCTATTTTCTGCTAGAATCCAGATAAGAGACTCGATCCTCGCTTCACTTGAAGCGAATAACTACTGGAGAATAACAACTCATATCAGTGTAATAATTAATAATATACATATCATGCCCAGAAAAATTTTAATTATAGAAGACGATAAATTTTTAAGAGAATTAATTATTAGAAAGTTAATTGACGAGGGCTATCAAACGGTTGATGCCACTGATGGAGAAGAAGGGGTAAGAGTGGCAAAAGCGGAAAAGCCAAACTTGATTTTATTGGATTTAATTTTGCCCGGGATAGACGGTTTTGAAGCTTTAGCTAGGATAAAAAAAGATGAAGAGCTAGTTAATATTCCAATAATAATTCTTTCTAATCTTGGCCAAAGGGAAGACATCGAAAGAGGTTTAAAACTCGGAGCGACAGATTACCTGATCAAAGCGCATTTTTCTCCGGGAGAGATTATTGAAAAAATTTCTTCAATCCTGAAATAATTCATTTTAAATATGACGATTCTTCTTTATGGTCAAGACAGTTTTCGTTCAAGGCTGAAACTTAAAGAGATCATTAATCAGTACCAAAAAGTCCGCCACCGCGGACTTAATTTGTTTTTAATCGATTTTAAAGAAAATCAATTTAGTTATTTCAAAGAGAGGATAGAAACAATTTCTATCTTTGCCGACAAAAGACTTATTGTCCTGTCGAATTTATTGAGTGATCAGCGTTTGAGCCAAGAAGTTTTAAATTATCTTAAAGATAATAACCAGAAGCATCAGGATGATATTCTTGTTTTTTTCGAAAATGATAAATTTAACCTCAGCAACCCTTTATTCGTCTTTTTAAAGAAAACAGCTAAAATTCAAGAATTTAAATTACTTTCAGGCAAATCTTTATCTTTTTGGATAGAAAAAGAAGTTAGGGCGCTAAAAGGCGAGATTAATCCCTTAGCCTCGAAAAGATTGGCTGAAATTTTTGGCAATGACCTTTGGTTTTTAACAAATGAAATTAAAAAACTAATTACTCTTAAGGATCGAAAAAAAATTGAGATTCAAGATGTAGAATTGCTAATAGGAATTGCGGATAAAACTAATATTTTTAAAACAATTGACGCTATTGCCTCCCTAAATAAAAAATTAGCTTTAAAATTACTTAGCCATCACTTGGAAAGCGGCGACTCTCCGATTTATTTATTAACCATGATTCACTATCAATTCAGGAACATTCTTATTATTAAGGATTTGGTTCAGAAAAACATCTCTTGGCCGATAGTTCTGAAAGAATCGGGTCTGAAGGGTTTTGTTGCTAAAAAATGTTATTCTTTGGCTAACCGTTTTAGTTTTTCAAGGCTGAAAACCATTTATTTAAAACTCTTAGCTGCTGATTTAAAAATAAAAACCGGAAAGATGTCTCCCCGGCAAGGGCTGGAGCTATTAGTCAGTCAGATTTAAGTTTTTCTCAGAGATTTAGTAATCCTTGATTTTCTTCGCGAAGATTTATTTTTTTTAATCACCTTTCTCTTGGCAGCCTTATCTAGAGCTTTATAAACTTCGGGTAAAAGTTTCCTTGCCTCGTCTGTTTTTTTTTCAATTAAAAGCTTCTCGATTTTTTTCTCGAGACTTTTAATCTTATTTTTATTCAAGGCATTGTGTTTTTTTCTTCGCTCGCTCTGCCTAAGGGCTTTTTTCGCCGATTTAGTAATTGCCATGTTTAAAACTATTATAGAATTAATATACCACTAAAATTCGGGAATATCAATATTTTAGCATTGAATCTCGGGAATATCAATGTTTTATAACTAAAATCTCGAGAGATTAATATTAGTTTTCTTCGATTCAGTCATCCTCCGAAAGACCCGATGTTTTATGCCTGATCTAATTTTAATCTTAAGCAGAAAATTAAGGTTAAATGACATATTAGTTAATCATAGCAGAATGATATATTATTATATTTAGGATTGAATGCCGAAGCTTGAATTAAAAATAGGTAAATTAAAAGAAAAACAATGAAAGATTTTTTCTATCAATTGAAAAACACAATTAAGAAAATAGCTCCCAGCTTTCTTTTAGACCGATACCACCTTGGCCTGGCCTTTTTGGCAGCGCTAGCTTATGGTTTTCCTTCTAAAAAACTTAAAGTCATTGGTGTGACTGGCACTAGTGGCAAGTCTACGGTTTTGGAAATGGTGGCAAGTATTTTTGAAGCCGCTGGCCATAAGATCTCTACCCTGTCTTCCATTAAGTTTCGCCTTGGCGATCAAGAAGAAATGAACAAGACTAGAATGACTTTGCCAGGTAGATTCTTTATCCAAAGATTTTTAAGAAGAGCAGTGACGGCTGGCTGCAAAGAGGTGATTCTAGAAATTACTTCGGAAGGAATAAAACAATCCCGACACCGTTTTATTGACTTTAAGGCGGTTGCTTTGACTAATTTAAGCCCTGAACATATTGAGTCTCATGGCGGTTTTGAGAATTACAAGAAAGCAAAACAACAGCTGTTTAAAGGTTGCAAAGAAATTCATATTATCAATTCGGATGACGGAGAATCGCAATCTTTTCTTAATTTTCCAGCAAGAATAAAATATTTTTATGGACTAAGAAAAGATCCGATTAATTCAGAGCATAAATACATTAGAGCCGTTGAGATAAAAACCAATGATAACGGGGCTAGTTTTAAAGTTGGTCAGGTACAATTTAGCCTTGGCATTTTAGGAGAGTTCAATGTTTACAATGCCTTAGCGGCTATTGGGATTGCTATGTCCCAAGGAATCAGTCTTGAAATTTGTCAACTCGGATTAGAAAGATTTAAGGGTGTTCCGGGGAGGATGGAGAAAGTTATCAATATGCCCTTTAAGGTTTTCGTTGACTACGCGATTACTCCTAATGCTTTAGAAAAAGCATATCAGACCCTAACGAGAAATTATAAGACAGATGCCAATAATTTAATCTGTGTTCTTGGTTCTTGCGGCGGCGGTCGCGATAAATGGAAGCGGCCGGTTCTTGGAGAAATCGCTTCAAGATATTGTGATCGTATTATTTTGACCAACGAAGACCCTTATGATGAAGATCCGAACGAAATTTTAACCATGATCAAAGAGGGCGTTTTTAAAACAGACTTTGATAAGAATAACTTTTATGAAATCATTGATAGAAGACGGGCAATTAAAAAAGGCTTGGAATTAGCCGGTCCGGATGATATCTTTATCATTACCGGTAAAGGCTGCGAGCCATCTATGTGTTTAGCTGGCGGTCGACAAATTGTTTGGGATGACCGCCAGATAGTCAGAGAAGAATTTGCTTCTTCGGGCAAAGCATTGCCGAATAGCCGACAATAGCTTATGATGATAAATCATCCATGATTGGGTCTCTAGTTATGAACAAAGGAGAGATAATCTCCATGAATTTATTTTCAGATGAAAACAAGAAAACAGATAAAAAAAAGAAAACTTTCAAAATCGACCAGAAAGTTTATTCGTCGGGAAAAGGAGCGAATCCGATCCAAAGTTTTTAGTTTAGAAGAGCAAAAAAAGCAGATTTCTGAAGTTCATCGCAAACTTTCGGCAAATAAAAAGTAAGCAAAAGAATAAATGAAAATCCAGGATATTTACAGCTTAGCGCTAAAAATGGGGAAAGAAGCTGATTTCCGCACAATAGAACACATTGAGAAGCTTTTAAGTTGGCGTAAAGAAAAGTTTGATAAATTATCTCCCGAAGACCAATTAGATTTTGATTCGGCAAGCCTGACCAATCCTTATTCCGATAGCCGGATCTTGAATATAGCTCAAGATAAGGAAATTAAGAGGATTTTAATTGGTATTGATATCGACTCTTCCGAGATCCTGTTGGCTAAAGAGTTGGGTAATATTGATTTAGTTATTTCCCATCATCCATTAGGGCAAGCCTTAGCTAGTCTTCACGAAGTTATGGAGTTACAGTGCGATGTTCTTAGCCAGTATGGCGTGCCGATCAATATCGCCGAGGGATTGATGAGGGAAAGAATTTCAGAAGTGGCTCGTCGGATTAGCTCCAGTAATCATCAGCAGGTCGTCGATACGGCCAAGCTTTTGAATTTTAATCTAATGTGCTTGCACACGGTTGCCGATAATTTAGCCGCTAGTTTTTTAAAGGAAAAGATCGAGAAAGCTAATTTAGAAAGAGTTGGCGATTTAATGAAGCTTTTGCACGGAATTAAAGAATATCAAGAAGCAATTAAAATTTCTGCCGGACCTAAAATTTTTGTTGGCAAGCTTAATAACCGCTGCGGTAGAATCGCTTTAACGGAAATTACCGGCGGCACGGAAGGTTCGCCGAAGCTTTATGAGAAAATGGCTATTGCCGGTATCGGGACTATTGTCGGTATGCATATGTCGGAAGAAGGTAAGAAAGAAGCGGAAAGCGCCAACCTTAATGTTGTTATTGCCGGTCATATGTCCTCAGATTCTTTAGGAATAAATTTATTTCTTGACGAGCTTGAGAAAAAAGGAATAGAAATTATTCCTTGTTCCGGATTGATCAGAGTTTCAAGATTATGAATTCCCCTAATGTCTTAAGCCGCTCTTAATTAGAGCGGTTTTTGTTATAGTTTGGATTTGAAAATCTAGATTATAAAGACAATAGGTTAAGTAAAATTACTTCCAATGAAAAATTACGCTAATAATAGAGCTCAAAAAGGAAAAACTGCTTTTAGAACTCAGGATAGGTTTATTTATAGGGCGGCTAAGTTGTTCTGGAAAAACAAGTTAAAGAAAAACAAACCTAAAGATTCTTAACCATATAGGTATCTTTCAACCTGTAGCCAAGCATACGGTAGTAATTGCGGGTGCCAACGCCGGAAATCACCGCCATTTTCTTAAAGCCCTGATCTTTAGCGATCTTTTCCGAAGCCTTAATTAATTCTTTGCCGAGGCGGCGGTGTTGAGGGGAGGTTTTTGATTGTTGGTTAAAATCAATTGCTTCTCCATAGGTGTGGATTTCTCTCATCAGGGCGGCATTTTTTAAAACAGGAAAAATGGCTTGAGATGATTTTGGCAAGCGGAGACGTAAAAGGGCATAAAGATTTTTTCTTTTTATGTCCTCAAAAGTTAAGAAGATTTCTTGGCCTCCGGAAGCCGAATAATTCTGCTGGAACATTTTTAACTTATTCTTGGCAGTGAATTTTCCCTTAATCTCTCGGCATCTGATACAGTTGCATTTTTTTCCTTGTTTATTTAATTCTTTATTCACCACCTGTCTTAAGTTAGAAATCTTACTGCCGGCCATTATTTTAAAGGAGGGGATGTCTCGATAGATTCTGATGATTCGGCACCAAACCGGCACTTGCTGTTTGGCTTGAACCAAAAGATCAATAAGCTTACGGTCGCTATAGGGGTGATATTTTCCCTTAAGCCATAATTTATAAAGAGGAGCTTCTTTACAAACAACACAAGGGTAGATCTTGAGGAAATCTGGTTGAAAATCAGGATTATTAAACAGCTCGATAAACATTTTCTTATCCTTTTTAAGATCAGAGCCGGGTAGATTTGGCATCATGTGATAGCAAATTTTAAAACTGGCATTTTTCAAGAGTCTGGTGGCGAGAATTGTTTGGTTGACGCCATGACCCCGGAGATTTTTTTTTAAAACTTCATCATTTAAGCTTTGGACTCCCAGTTCAACTCTGGTGACTCCCAAACTTCTTAATCTTTTAATCTCAGCTTCATTAATATGGTCTGGCCTAGTCTCAACGGTAATACCAATGATCCGGCATTTTGCCTTTTCGTTGAGTCTTTGAGCTGTTTTTAGGCTTTGGCTTGATCGTTGAGACGAGTTTTTTCCCGAAAATCTGTATTGATTGCAAGCTCTAAAAACTTCTTTAATAAACCAATTTTGATAACTAATGGGTATCGCCGACCAGGTGCCGCCAATAACAATTAATTCTATTTTGGAAATATTATGGCCGGTAGCTTTTAGACTTTTTAATCTAGCTTGAACCTGGCGGTAGGGATCAAAGTCATTGGCTTGGGCTCTCATAACGGCCGGTTCGCCGTCAAGGTAACTTTTAGGCAAGTCTTTTTGGTTTGGACAATAAATACATTTGCCCGGGCAAAACCAGGGCTTAGTTAAAACAGAAACAGAAACAATCCCAGAGAGAGACCTGATTTTTCTGGTTCTCAAAAGCCCTTCTAGAGTTTTATTCTCCCTAACCTTTCCCTGCCTTAATAACTTGTGATAGGCTGAAAGTAAGGCTGAATTCTTGGGCAGGGAAGTTCTATGCTTTTTGGCAAACCAGCGCTTAAGGGAAGACAGATCAGCCGGATCTTCAAGTTTTTCTTTAACTATTTTTTGAATAATTATATCCAATTTTTTCATGAAAAAAGAGTTAGCCGAAAAGTTGTTAGAAAAAACCAAGCAAGATTATAATTTAGTTATTAACGATTTTTCTCGGGCTAACCATAAGATTTGGCCGGAGCTTTTTACTATTTTTAATAATTATATCAAGAATAAAGATGAAATTTTAGACATTGGCTGCGGGATTGGCCGACTCTTAGAGATAATCACAGGAGAGATCAACTACACGGGGATTGATAATTCTGAGGGTCAGCTTCAGAGAGCTAGGGGAAGGCATCAGGGCAGAAACTTTTTATTGGCTGAGGCGACTAATCTTCCTTTTGAAAAAGACTCTTTTGATAAAGTTTTTTTAATCTCTCTTTTGCACCATCTTCCTGGTCGGGAATTGCGGGTAAAAACCATTAAAGAAGCTTATCGGGTTTTAAAGCCCAATGGATTATTATTGCTGAGCGTTTGGCGACCTAAGTCATTTATAGTAGTTAAATCAATCTTAAAGTATAGTTTTTTAAAAGCAATAGGCAAATCCCAATTTGATTGGTTTGACGTTATCATTCCTTGGGCCGGGGGAGGCACCGCAAGATATTATCATCTTTTTAAATTGGCAGAACTGATTGGATTGATTAAAAACCAAGGATTCAAGATAATAGAGTCAGGCGTTGTTAAGAGCGAAAGCGGCAAAAGAGCCAATCTTTACGTAATTGCTCAAAAAGTCCTCATGGCCTAATGGACCCCGAAGGAATCCCGTTTACAGCGGGATCCTACGGGGCGTGTAAGGATTTGTCCTTGTAGTTTAATTGGATAGAATATCTCCCTCCGAAGGAGAAGGTGGCTGTTCGAGTCAGCCCAGGGACACACTTAAAGGAGCTTAGCTCCTTTTATCGGTCAGTAATCGTTCCGAGGTCAGACCTCGGGACACTTTCTTCTTGACAATTTACTATTTTATGCTATATTATATGCACAGGAAAGGAGGAAGACATGAAAAAAGAAATGACGATCACTCGGGTTATTATCATAGCGGGATTCATCCTCAATTTCGTGATTATCTGCTGCTGGGCAGTAGCTATAATCGCCAAAGGATGAATTAGAGGGCAGACTACAAAAATAGTCTGCCTTTCTTTTAATTCGATCTGTTAATTCGATCTGTTGATAAAAACAAAAAATAAAACTATTGAATAATCTCACGATCGTGAGATTATTCAATCATTATTGTTCATTTATCTATTCATTTATTCATTCAAGAACTCTATGGCTTAAGGATGTGGGTCGTGTCGGCAAGATTTTTAACCAAAGAACAATGTTTTAGCAAAAACTTTTTTATCCTCCCTTGCGGAAGATTGCCCGCCTTTTGCTTTAGTGAATTTAGTTCCGCCGACAGAGAAGGCGTTAGCCCGTGGAGCTTTTGCCTACCCATGACAAAAAATCCACGATCGTTTGAAATTTGTAATTACTGACAAGAGATTATTGTATTATACAGGCGTATTATTTAATGAATTGAAAGCTTAAATATCACGCTCGTTTTTGAAATGTTATACGCCGTGAAATCGGCGCAAGCAATTGACACTTTTGACAGCAGTCATATAATAAGTTTTGAGGGGGGTGCGAGATGCTATTCTCCAAGGACAAGTAGTTTTAATGAAGGAGACTAAAGGTACCTTTCTTGCCATGTCCGGCGAGATCTCCAAAGACGTGCCAAATTCATCAAGATTATTCCTCCCTCAAACCAAGTACCCCGCTCTCTGTGTCTGACATTTTTTGGAAGGGTTTTAGACTAAACTCTTTTAGGAACATGATAGTCTGTAAAATAGTACGGACTTAGAGGGCGGGGTTTTTGGTTTTTAAAAAAGGGCTTTTGTGTTAAAATAGTAGTATAATTTAGATAAAACATAGTATTACCGTGAAACCTAAATCGGATTTTTCATTTTACGATTATAACCCCGGAGATAAAGAACGCCTTAAAAGAATGATGGAAGAATTCAGGCAGGGCTTTCAGTTTTTGGAGAAATTAAAAAACGAAAGAGTTGTTTCGATTTTCGGTTCTCATTTAGATAAAGAGGGGGAAAAAGAGTATTATTGGGCTCAGAACTTAGGGCGGCTTTTAGCCAAAGAGGGCATGGTTGTTTTAACGGGTGGAGGACCGGGAACAATGGAAGCAGCCAATCGCGGAGCGGCTGAGGCAGGGGGAAGGTCTATTGCTATTAATTTAGAATTAGGAGATCAGGAGGAGCGCAATCCTTATGTTAAAGAAGGTCTTTGTTTCCATTATCTTTTTGTTAGGAGGGTGATGCTTGTCCATGCTGCCCAGGCTTATGTATTTTTTCCAGGAGGATTTGGCACCTTAGACGAGTTTTTTGAGATTGCTACCCTGATTGTTACGCAAAAAATCTATCAGAAAATCCCGATCATTCTTGTCGGTAGAGATTATTGGGGTTCTTTGAAAAAATGGATGGAAAAGGTGCCGATGGAGAAAAATAAAGCAATTTCTAAACAACAATTATCTTTTTGGAAGATTGTTGACGATGAAAAAGAAGCTTTTAAAATTCTAAAAAAGATTCCTGCTCATTTTGCGCGCCACGAGTCAGTTTAAAGGTCGTTTTTAAAAAACATAACTTTTTCAATATGAGTTGTGGAACATACAAAACAACTGAAAAAGGAGAACTTATTGGCAAAGTCAGCCACTATTTTGACCGAGTCGGCGTTGCTATTGTTGAGTTGACGGGAGCTATTAATGTCGGCGATACAATCCGGATTACTGGCGGCGAGGTGGATTTTAATCAGGAGGTTGATTCAATGGAGGTTGACCATCAAAAGATCAAGAGCGCCAAAAAAGGGGACTCAATCGGCATTAAGGTGGCAGAAAAAGCCAAAGAGGGCTATTTGGTCTATAACATAAAGTGATATATCGAGTCTCGGCTCGCTACAAACTTTTTAAATATTTAAAATAATGAAACTGACAAAAATCCTTGGTTTGGTTTTGCTCATTTTAGGATTAGCGATGATTCTTTACACAACCTTTTATTCTTACCAGATTTTCACTGGAGCAATATTAGCTCCAGAGCTCTTTGAATTTGCCACGCCTGAAATAGATACCAATCCCAACATTTTTGATTTGGATGCTCAATTTGAAAAAATCATCGGCTCTCGTCTTCAACAAATGATTCCTTCCGGCTCCATCGCTAAGATATTTAATTTAGCCAGTTGGTCTATTCTGGCTGGTATTTTAATTTTTGCCGGTAGTCAAATTGCTAACTTGGGGGTAAAATTTCTTAAAGATTAGTTATGAAGTTTATTGCAGATTTACACATTCACTCAAGATTTTCAAGAGCAACTTCAAAAGAAATCAACCTAAGTAATTTGGCCAAATGGGCTAAAATTAAAGGAATTGATGTTTTGGGTACGGGAGATTTTACTCATCCGCTTTGGTTTAAGGAATTGAAGGAGGGCCTGGAGCCAGCTGAAAACGGCTTATATCAAATTAGGGGAGGTAATAATAAAACTCGTTTTATTCTTACTAGCGAGATCAGCTGTATTTACTCTAAGAACGGCAAGGTAAGGAAAATTCATTTAGTTGTTTTTGCTCCCAGCTTGAAAGATGTAGAAAATATAAATAGCCGGCTTGAACATATTGGTAATTTAAAATCAGATGGCCGGCCCATTCTTGGCGTTGACGCTAAAGAGCTTTTAAAAACAATCCTTGAAGTTTCCCCAAATTCTTTTATGGTGCCGGCTCATTGCTGGACGCCTTGGTTTGCTATCTTTGGGTCTAAATCAGGCTTTGATTCAGTTGAAGAATGCTTTGAAGACTATTCAAAACATATTTTTGCTTTAGAGACAGGGCTTTCGTCAGATCCTAAAATGAATTGGCGGCTTTCTAGTTTGGATAAATATACTTTAATTTCCAATAGCGATGCTCATTCCTTAAAAAAATTGGGTCGGGAGGCCAGCGTGTTTGAGGGTAATAATATTAGTTATCAGCAGATTATTGACGCCTTAAAGAAGATCAGCCAGAGTCTGAAGCTTATCTATACAATCGAGTTCTTTCCAGAAGCAGGTAAGTATCATTACGATGGTCACCGAAATTGCAATATAGTTTTTTCACCATCAGAAACAAAGAAAAATAGCGGCATTTGTCCGGTTTGTAACCGTCCTTTAACTATTGGCGTCTTAAACAGAATTGATGAGCTGGCCGATAAACCAATCGATCGGCTACCCACTAGGGCAATTCCTTTTAAAAGCATAGTGCCCTTGCAGGAAATTATTGCCGAAGCTGGCGGAGTTTCGTCTTTAAGCAAGAAAGTTGAAAAAGAGTATTGGGATATGATCGATAAAATGGGCAGCGAATTTAATATCTTATTGGAAGTTCCAAAAAAAGAATTAGAAAAATTAGCTTTACCTGAAATAGCCAGAGGTATTTTAGCGGTTCGGGAAGGAAAAGTGGTTGCCGAACCCGGGTATGACGGAGTTTATGGCAAGATAAAAACTCTTCATCAGAAAGGCTTAAAAGAAATTTTTAAACAAAAATCTTTATTTTAAATTAAACATTTTTACTTAATCGTTGACTGGAGGAATTTTGGTCGTCATAATTTAAGCTGATTAAAGAAGCTTAAATCATTTTTAATAAAGGTCATTTTAAAAAATAATAAAGCGCAAATTCTAATCTGGTATTATTTGCCAGCAGGATTAGCGATTTCACAATATCGTGTTTCAAAAATTTAATCCCGGCGATAGATTTTCAGAGAGAAAAATGTTTGAAGGAGATTGGACTTGCTCGAATTGTGGAGCTAAAATTACAAAGCTTCCTTTCGAGCCATCTCCTGGCAGACCAGTTCGCTGTCTAGGCTGTCATCGCAAGCTTAAAAACCAATTCGATAAATAAGCTGAAGAAATCATCTTTGGCTATAATTTTGCTATCGGACAATCTCTGCCATTGACGCTACTTCTCTTTTGTTTTAGCATAACTTAAGTTTAAGATTGACATCCTTTCGGCTGATAGTAGAATATTATTACTAATATGTCTAAAAAGTTTTTTCTGACAAAAAATGGATTGTCTAGGATAGAAAGAGAATATCAAGAGCTTCTCAAGCTTAAGGCTTTTAAAACAAAAGGTGAATCACCTCGGATTTTTCATTCAGAAGAGGTTGATCCCGAGTTTCTTGCTTTTCAGGAAGATTTAGAGCTATTAGAAACTAGGATTGTAGAATTGGAGCTTGTTTTAAAAAACGTCCAAATGATTGTCCCGCCTGCCAAAGATAAGCAAAACATAGTTGACTTAGGATCAACAATAGTGGTTGAAATCGATGGCCAGCAAGACGAATTCAGGATCGTTGGTACTTTAGAGGCAAATCCAGCTATGGGTAATATTAGTAACGAATGTTTAGTCGGTAAGAAAATTTTGGGGCATAAAATTGACGACGAAGTAGTAATCGGGTCAGATCCAAAGATTATTTACAAGATAAAAGAGATCAGGTATGAAGAACTTTGTTAATTTTTTTAATAATATTGGTAAATTAAGAAAAATTCCGCGACGCGGCAGCGTTCTTATCGGATCTAAACAGCCATCTAATATTAGCGATCATCTTTTTAGAACGGCAATCATGGCCTGGACGCTTGGTAAGGAAAAAAAGAACCTGAATTTAAGAAAAGTTTTAGAAATAGCTCTGGTCCATGATTTTTGTGAATTATATGTCGGCGATAAAAGCCCTTATGACTATATGGCAACTTTACCCAAAGATAAAAAGAAATGGCCTGATATTTTCGATAAATGGCCCAGATATTCTTTAGTGGAAAAGGAAAAAATGGCTTTGGAAAAAAGAAAAAAGGAAGGCAAAGCCTTGGATAAATTAATTCAAAGTTTACCCCCTAAAATCAGAAAGAGCTTGAAAAGCAATTGGCTTGAATATGAGAATAACTTAACCAAGGAGGCTAAATTTGTTAAGCAAGTTAACCGCCTTGAAGCCTTATTACAAGCGCTTGAACATGGCCAAGAGGAAAAAATCCGTGTTTATAAATCTTGGTGGATTGGTTCTAGAGAAAAAATAGATGATCCGATTTTGATTAAATTCATGAGCTCTTTGGCTAAAGAATTTAAAACTAAGAAGTAGGACATATACTCTATTTAAACGAAGCTTGTTATGAAAGTAGGTTTTTAGAATAAAAACCCGTTAATATTTTAGCTTATAGCAAACTGAAAGTTCTACGAAGCAAAACTTTCGAACTTATTTATAGCAGTAGTAACTGGCATATCAAGCATTTGGCTTTTTATAGCGGCGAGACGCCTGTTTTCGAGGCGCCAAAATGGCGCTCATATACCATTCTGGTATAATAAAAAAAGATGGCTAACCAAGAATTGATTAAAATCTTTTCAGAAATGGCTACTTTCCTCAAGATAAAGGAAGTTCTTTTTAAGCCCCAGGCCTATGAAAGAGCCGTGTTAGGATTAGAAGCGCTTAACAAAGAAATTCGCGAGATTTATCAACAAAGGGGAATAGAGGGTCTTAAGGAAATTCCGGGAATCGGAGAGAATTTGGCTAATAAAATTCAGGAGTATCTAAAAACAGGCAAGATTAGGTCTTATCAGAAGCTAAAAAAAGAAGTGCCGATTAATCTCGAAGAACTGATGGCAGTTGAGGGTATCGGCCCAAAAACCATAAAGTCTCTTTGGTCAGAGCTAAAGATAAAGAATCTCAGGGATTTGGAAAAAGCAGCTCGAGCCGGAAAAATTAGATTATTGCCTGATTTTGGCGAAAAATCAGAGCAGAATATTTTGATAGGAATTAGTTTTTTAAAAAGAAGCCAAGGCAGGTTTCTGTTGAGTGAAATATTGCCAGAAATCCAAAAGATCATTTCAATTCTTAAAAAACTTAAGGAAGTAGAGAAGGTGAGTCTGGCTGGATCTTTGCGACGGGGCAAAGATACTATTGGCGATGCTGATATTCTGATTGTCAGCCAGGATCCCAAAAAAGTTATTAAAACTTTTGTTTCTTTGCCAGGTGTTGCTAAGATTTGGGGGCAAGGATTAAAAAAAGTTTCAATTAGAACCAAGCAAGGCTTTGATGTTGATTTGAGAATTGTGACCAGACAGAGCTACGGTTCGGCTCAGCAATATTTTACCGGCTCAAAAGAGCATAATATTTTTCTTCGAAAAATGGCGATAAAAAAAGGCTTAAAACTTAACGAGTATGGGGTTTTTAGGGACAAAAAGATAATGGCTGGCAAAACAGAATCAGGCATCTACCGAGCCGTTGATTTGGCATTTATTGAACCAGAATTAAGAGAAAATCGCGGCGAAATCGAAGCTGCTAGATTAAAAAAGCTGCCGAAATTAATTACTGCCAAAAACATTTTTGGAGATTTACATTGCCATTCTTCTTGGAATGGCGGCCAGAATACCATTTTAGAGATGGCTAAAGCAGCTCAAGCCAGAGGCTATCACTATATAGGCATTGCCGATCATACCAAGTTTTTAAGGATTGAGAATGGTTTAGACGAAAGACAGCTTTTAAGACAGCGTCAAGAGATTAACGAATTAAACAAAGGATTTGCCAAGAGAAGTATTGCTTTTAAAATTTTGCAGGGATGCGAAGCTAACATATTAAAAGACGGCTCAATTGATATTAATGACCATGCCTTAAAGAATCTTGATTTTGTTATTGCCGGGATTCATTCAAATATGAAAATGACCCGATCCGAAATGACAGTTAGAATAATCCGTGCCATGAAGAATCCTAATGTCGACATTATTTCTCACCCGACCGGGAGAATATTGAAAAGAAGAGACGAGTTTCAGATTGATTTCGAAAAAATCCTGAGAGTTGCCAAAGAGACAGGCACGATTTTAGAAATTAATTCTTCGCCTTCCAGACTGGATTTAAAAGATTTTTACATTAAGCTTACTAAAGAGGCTGGAGTCAAGATGGTTATCAACACTGATTCTCACGCTGTTAACCAATTGGAATTCATGGATTACGGCGTTACTCAGGCGAGAAGAGGCTGGGCAGAAAAAGAAGACATTATTAATTGTTGGCCCTTGGAAAAACTATCAACCCCTTTTAAAGATTAAATGAATCTTTTCGTCATTAGTTTTTATATGCTCAACTGTTCTAAAATAAAACCACCCCGGCGGCGGGGTAGTTTTTACTATTTGCTTTTTTCAACAATTTCTTTAAATATTTCCGGATAGTTTTCCGCTAAGTCAGCCAAAACCTTTCTATCTAAGCCAATATTCTTTTCCTTAAGGTTGTGGATTAATCGGCTGTAAGAAATACCTAGTTCCTTGGCTGCGGCGCCAATCTTAATCTGCCAAAGTCCTCGGAAGTCTCGCTTTTTCTTGCGACGATCCCGATAGGCGTGGCGACTAGCGTGTAAAACAGCCTCTTTTGCTAATCTTAATTTTGATTTTCTGCCCCAACGATAACCTTTTGTTTCTTTGAGGATTTTCTTCCTTTTTTTTAATCTTGTTTTTCCGGATTTAACCCTAGCCATATGTTTTAAGCATTGATTAGCTTTTTAATCCTTTTAAACTCGCCCTTAGAAAGAGGTATCATCTTCCTTTTTCTTCTTTTTGCCTGACCGGTTTTTTTTGCCAGATAATGATTAATACCGGATTGACGCCTTAAAACCTTGCCAGTTTTGGTGATTTTCAATCTTTTTTTAATTGATTTTCTCATCTTATACCTTTTTAAAATTTGATATGTCTGTGAATTCTAGTAAGAATTCACATATTTCTAAATTTATTTCCTTGAAATAATCATAGTAAATCCTCGAGGACCTTTTTTAAAATCTGTTTCAAGTTTGACCGGAACGGTCTTTTCAAGGATTTCCAGGAATTTACTGACTTTATCCTTAGCAACATTAGCCAAAGCCTTTTCCCGACCCCTTAAAACCATTTGGATCAAAACCTTATTGTTATTATTCAAGAATTTCTCTGCTTGCTTAGCCCTGATTTCTAAGTCATGTACAGAAATACCGAAAGAAAGCCTGATGCCTTTCAATTGACCGCCTTTTTGTTTTTTCATTTCTTTCTGTTTTTTCTCCTGCCAATAGATATGCTTGCCATAATCGCCAATTTTACAAACAGGCGGAACTAACTTGCCAGTAACTTGAATTAAATCTAAATGACGCTCCCTGGCTAGCCGGAGCGCATCGGTTATGCCAACAATCCCCAGTTGCTTTCCAGTTTCGTCAATCAGTCTGACTTCAACTGCCCTTATTCGGTTGTTTACCGGTGATCTTAAGATACTTAAAAATTATTTTGATTATTATGCTAACTGTGGAGGCGCCGAGAGTTGCACCCGGATCCAGGAGATTTTCTCAAAGAAGATCTACAAGCTTGTCCCGATTAAAGGTTTGAAGCAGAGGATTCTAATCGGGAAAAAATCCGGCTGCCACCGGGACTGACTTGTGTCAATCCGATAAAAGAACGCTTTTCTCGATATCCCGCTTTCAGCGGGACAAGAATGACACCTGGAACGACTTATCGAGATTGGGTTATCCCAGATGCTGCCTTAAGTTGCGTTTAAGCAACGGCTAGGGCAGGTTGTGAAAATAAGTTGGCACTTATGTTTCCTGAAAGTTTAACGAGATTTCAGAAGACTCGGCTTGCCTTTCTTGAGAGTAATCGCTGTCAAAGCTTGTCACCCCCATAACATATAGAAATATACTGGATTATAACATATAGAAATATACTGGATTATAA
>CAYTHH010000004.1:21802-48316 GCA_964437545.1 uncultured Candidatus Saccharibacteria bacterium
ATAACATATAGAAATATACTGGATTATAACATATAGAAATATACTGGATTATAATATATAGAAATATACTGGATTATAACATATAGAAATATACTGGATTATAGCGCGTAACGGTGCTGGGTTATATCTTTTAAAAACTAGCCTAGCCCAGGAATTCTCCCATTTCTCTTTCGGCTTCGCGCTTTTTAATGACCTGTCTTTGGTCTTTCTTTTTAATCAACCTGGCTAAAGCAAACTCTAACTTTATTTTGCCAAAAACAAACTTGTTTATTCTGCTGCCTCTAGTATATATTTTTAAGGGCACAAATGTCAATCCTTTCTGAGAAGATTTACCTTTGAGATAAAGAAGCTCTTTTTTAGTTAAAAGCAGCTTTCTTTCTCTTTCAGCTATATATTCAGGAGCGTTTTTAGGCTGATAAGGGGGAATATGGCAGCCGATTAAATAAAGCTCGCTTCCTTTAAAAACGACATAACTGCCAGCCAAACCAACCATGCCCATTTTTATAGACTTTACCTCTTGTCCCAGTAAAACTAAACCCGCCTGATACTTTTCCAGGATTTCATAGCTAAAATTGGCTTTTCTGTTGTCAGCAAAAATCTGCATCGTTTTTATAGCGGTTAGTAAACCGATATATCGAATTTATTCATTATAGATATTCTAGCAGAATTGTGTTAAATTGTAAGTGATGATCGGACAAAAAACCAAAAAAACATTCAGCGAATTGTTAAAAAAGCAAACCCAGAAGGCTTTATCTAACAAGGTTGATGTGACAGATATTGTGGTTGAATTTCCCTTGCCTGAATTTGGCGATTATAGTCTTAATCTTGCCCTTAAATTTTGGCAAGATTTTGGTTTTAAAAATCCTTACGAATTTGCCCTTAATATTAAGAAAAGCTTGGAACAAGACAGGCAATTGGCAAAAATTATTTCCAAAATCCAGGTTAAAGGTCCGGGATTTATTAATTTTTGGCTTAAACCAGAGTATCTTTTAGATCTAATCAAAGAGATAAACAAGACTAGAGACAAATTCGGCAAAATAAAAGCAATAAACCAGAAGATTATGGTTGAATACGCCCACCCTAATACTCACAAGGAAATGCATATTGGCCATATGAGAACTTTGATTACCGGAGAGTCTTTGTCTAGAATTTTTGAGGCAGCTGGAGCCAAAGTTTTCAGGGCAAATTATCAGGGAGATATCGGCCCCCATGTTGCTAAATCAATCTGGGGGACAACCCAGATTCTAAGAGAGAGGAACCAAACTTGGGAGCAGTGGGAGACAGAGTCTTCTTTTAAAAAAGCTCATTTATTGGGAGAAGGGTATGTTAGGGGCAACGCAGGTTATGAGAGTCATAAAGAAGAAATTGATGATTTGAATGCCAATCTTTATAAGAAAGATCCTAAGGTGATGCCAATATATTTGCGAACAAGAAAATGGTGTTTAGATTACTATGACAATTTTTACAAGAGATTTGGAACATATTTTAATCAACTCTTTTTCGAAAGCGAGGTAGCTGAAGATGGCAAAAAACTGGTTTTGGCAAATCTTGGCAAAGTTTTTAAAAAGAGTGATGGAGCGATTATCTTTGACGGGACGAAATACGGCTTACACAAAAGAGTTTTTATTACTGCCGAAGGTTATCCAACTTATGAGGGCAAGGAAATGTATTTAGCTCAGAAACAACGGCAAGCTTTTAAGTTTGACAAGAATGTGCACGTGGTTGCCAATGAGCAGGCGGAATACTTTAAGGTTGTTTTTAAGGCCATTGAATTGCTTGATCCTTGGTTTAAAGACAGGGAATGTCATTTATCAATGGGCATGGTTAATCTGGTTAACCAGAAAATATCTTCAAGGCGCGGTATTATTATTACCGTTGACGGTTTATTAGACGAAGTTAAGGTTATGGCCAGACAGTTAACGGCTTCAAGTAAGAAGCTTGGCTCAGAAACAGAAGATATTATAGAGAAGATAACTTTAGCCGCAGTTAAGTATTCAGTCCTTAAAGCCCACCCTACTTTAAACGTAGAATTTGATTTAAAACAATCAGTGAACATGAATGGTAGTTCCGGACCCTATATTCAATATGTGTTCGCCAGATGCAAAAGCGTCCTTGAGAAAGCAAAAGGTTCTGCTATAGTAGGCCAGGTTTTGAACGACGAAGAACTGGTCGTTGCCAGATGTCTGATAAAGTTTCCGGAAACAGTGCTAAGGTCAGCTGAACAAATGGCGCCAAATTTAATTTGCAGTTATCTTTTTGAACTCTGCCAGAAGTTTAATAATTTCTATCAAAAGAATCGCATTATTGGTTCCAAAAAAGAGAGTTCCAGATTAGCATTGACTAAAGCCGTTGCTCAAGTGATTGAAAACGGGCTTTGGCTTCTTGGCATTACTGCGCCCTTTAAAATGTAATTTAATAAGCTAAAAATATTATTAATGTAGAATATAATGAAAATGAAAAAGATATTTGATAATTTTTGGACACAATTATTTTTAGGTCTAATTACTGGAGCTATCGGAATAATAGTCTTTCATTCATTGGCAACTATTTTTTATATCAAACATGCAGGATTCAGTCTTTTTTTATTAGAATCTGGTGGAGACAAATCTCCATTAACATATGCTATCGCAACAATTTTCATAATTTTTGCATATATTTTCCCGACGTTTATTTGGCTTTGGCTCAATAAGTTTGGAAAATTAAAAACAGCTATAAAAAAGATAAAAATCATTACTTTTATTTTTTTTGCAATTTTACCGTTGTTAACTTATTTAAGTTGGGGAGCTTTTTCAAAATTTCAGAGTGTTTATAAAAATTATCGATCAGTAAGAGATACTTGTATTATCGAAAATGGTGTAAATAAAATGATTATTGGTGAGAGTACGAAAGAATTCGAATGTAAAAATGGCGTATTTAATGGTTTTACAAGAACTTACAATTCAAAAGGAATTCTTGTTTATGAAGGAGTTTATTTAGATGGGAAATTAAACGGAGTGGAAAATGTTTATTACGATGACGGAAAAATTAATATCTTATCAAATTATAAAAATGGTGAAAGAGAAGGTGCGGAAATTTATTATAACGAAGATGGTAGCATAAGTTCTTACCTGATTAACGAAAAGGGTAAGCCAAACTGGGTTTATCTTCAAATTCCAGAAAAAAATCTTAATAGTGAGGTTGATCTGGAAAGTCAAGATTTCTTTTGTAAAAATCAGGAAGAATATTTGTCTAAGAATTATGATTACTCCTGCTCTAATGGCGTAGTAAATAGCAAATTTATAAAATATGACCTTAAGGGGAATCTGTCACTAAGAGTTGAAATTTTAGAAGGAATGATTAATGGAACTTATGAGGAATTTGCCGGTGGAGAGCTTTATAGGTATCTTGAATATAAAAACGGTAATCTTGACGGAAAAGTTTATAAATATTCTATAGATGGAAATCTTGAATATGAGGGTCAATATAAAAATGGATTACAGGATGGTATTTTTAGAAGATATGACTACAAGGGAAATATAGAATCAGAAGTTATTTTTCAAAATGGTGAAATTATACAAATAAATATGCGTTAAAAGATTTTTTTAATGGATTAAAAGCTGCTAAAAACAGTTTTTTTAAGTTGAAATCAATCTAAAACAATGCTATCTTAGAGAATATGATGGACCTAAAGAACCATTATTTTATTCTTAGGCATGGGGAAACAACCTGGCCGTATGCTGAGATTTGTTATCCTGCTGATAATAAAGAATCAGTAGCTTTAAGCGAAGATGGTATTTCTCAAATAAAGCTTGTTGCTGAAAGCTTAAAAAAAGAAAATATCAGCTTGATTTTTTGCTCTGAATATTTACGAGTTAGATTAACAGCTGGAATAGTGGCTTCGATTTTAGGGTTAGAGCCATTAATTGACGACAGACTTAACGATACCAAACTCGGAGATTACTATAGTAAGCCCAAGGCCAGCTTTTACCAAGAATTTCCAAATCCAGCTGAAAGATTTGAATCAGGTCCTAAAGACGGGGAAAGCTGGAACGAAGTTATGGCTAGACAATTAAGCTTTTTAAAGGAAGTTGAGGAAAAATATAGTGGCCAGATAATTTTAGTAGTTGGCCACGGCGATAGCCTTTGGCTTTTAGAAGGATTGATCAAGCAAATGACAAACAAAGAACTTTTAGACGCTGTTTTTGAGAAAAAAGAATTTATTAAAAAAGGAGAATTGAGAAAGATTAATTAAGCTTATGCCGGAAGTCAATTTCTCAGAGAAAGAAGAAAAGATATTAAAGTTCTGGAAAAAGAACAAGATTTTCGAAAAATCAATCGAGCAACGATCCAAAGATAATCCAGCTTCTTTTTATGACGGGCCGCCTTTTGTAACCGGCGTGCCTCATTATGGTCACTTATTGGGAAGTATTGCCAAAGATATTATTCCCAGATATTTAACCATGAAAGGTAAAAGGGTTAGGAGGGTTTGGGGTTGGGATTGCCATGGTTTACCCATAGAAAACAAGGTTGAGCAAAAATTAGGACTGAAAGATAGGCGCGATATTGAGAAAATCGGGCTTTTAAAGTTTATTAATGAATGTAAGGATTATGTCTCTCAAGTCTCGGCAGAGTGGAATTGGTACGTTGATCGGATCGGTCGCTGGGTAGATATGGACAATGCCTATAAAACCATGGATTTAACTTATATGGAATCAGTCATTTGGGTTTTCAAGAAACTCTATGATCAAGGCTTGATTTATAAAGGAATGAGGATTTCCTTATTTTGTCCGCGATGCTCAACTCCTGTTTCTAATTTCGAGATTGCCATGGATAATTCTTATCAAGATAGAGAGGACATAGCGATTACTATGAAATTTAGAATTAAAGACCAGGCTTTTTTTAAAAAACACGGTCTTAAAAAACCCTGTTATCTTTTGGCTTGGACGACAACTCCTTGGAGTTGTGTCAGCGTTATGGGCTTGGCGGTTGGTGAAAACTTTAACTACGAGATTATTGAAACAGACAAGGAATGTTATCTAATTGCCAAGAATGTGGTTGAAAAAACAATGGCTGGTTTAGAATACAAGGTAATTACTGATTTGCCCGGCAAAGAAATAATCGGATTAAGCTACGAGCATTTATTTGATTATTACGACGATCAATTCACGGATTTCAAAACTTATCCGGTTGACTATGTCTCTCAAGAAGAGGGCACGGGAGTGGTGACCATTAACGGTGCTTTCGGCGATGTTGATATGGATTCGAGTAAGAAATATGGCCTACCGATTATTGTTAACGTTGACGAAGAAGGCAAATTTACCTCAGAGGTAAAAATTTGCCAGGGAGCATACATTAAAGATGCGGAAAAATTAATTATTAATGATCTTAAAGAAAGGAATCTTCTTTTCAAAGAAGAAAAGATTACTCATTCTTATCCTTTTTGTTATCGTTGTGAAACGCCCTTAATTTATCGAGCCCAGGACAGTTGGTTTATTAGTATTGAAAAATTAAGGCAAAAACTTTTAGATAAGAACCAAGATGTTCACTGGGTTCCTAAGCATTTTAAAGAAGGCAGATTTAGCGAAGGAATTAAAACAGCCCCGGATTGGTGTATTTCCAGGACTCGTTATTGGGCCACGGCCATGCCAGTTTGGGAATGTCAGCAATGTCAAAATCGAGAGGTTTTTGGTTCAATTGCTGATATCGAGAAAAGAAGTGGCCAAAAAGTAAAAGATTTGCACCGCCCTTTTATCGACGAGGTAACTTTTAAATGTTCAAAATGCGGCAATGAGATGAAAAGAGTTAAAGAAGTTTTAGACTGTTGGTTAGATTCGGGCTCGATGCCTTACGCCGAGAGACATTACCCTTTTGAAAATAAAGAAGATTTTGAAAAAAGCTTTCCAGCCGATTATATCTCAGAATACACTGGACAAGTTAGAGCTTGGTTCTATGTCCTGCATGTTTTGGCTGTTGCTCTATTTGACTCTAATTGTTTTAAGAATGTGATTGTTTCCGGCGTTATCATGGGCATTGATGGTAGGAAGATGAGCAAGACTTTTCATAACTATCCAGATCCAAAAGGAGTTCTTGAAAAATATGGTGGCGACGCCCTTAGGCTTTACTTAATGGGCAGTCCGACTATGTCCGGTCAGGATATGAATATTTCAGAAGAAGGGGTTAAGGAACAGGTTAAAAAGATAAATCTGATCTATTGGAATTGCCACAATTATTTTAAGACTTTTGCGGATTTTTATGCTTTTAATCCTAAAGAAGAATTAGTGACTTCAGTCGATAATGCTCTTGACCTTTGGATCTTAAGTCGGATTAACCGATTCCTTAAAAGTTTTTCTGCTTATCTGGACGATTACCATATTCCCGAATCGGTTAGGTTGGTCCCCGAGTTTTTAGATGATTTGTCAAGATGGTATATTAGGAGAAGCCGAGATAGACTCAGGGCGGGCGATAAGAAGGCCCTGAGTACTCTTTATAGAGTTTTAATGCTTTTTACCAAGATTGTAGCTCCGCTAATTCCTTTCCTGACCGAAGAAATTTATCAGGATTTAACCGATAATAAAGAGTCAGTTCACTTAGAAGATTGGCCAGAATTTTCAGAGAGATTAATTAATAGCGACCTGGAGGAAAAGATGGCTATAGTCAGGAGTATTTCTACTCAGGCTTTGGCTGAAAGGGCTAAAATGAGAGTTAAGATCAGGCAACCATTATCGGAATTAAAAATAAAAGAGGAAAAAATCAGACATGATCAGGAATTTTTGGACTTGATTAAGGAAGAAGTGAATGTTCGGGAAGTTATTTTTGATGATAATCTTAAAGAAGAACTTTGGTTGAATCCAGAAATTGATAAGAGACTAAAACAAGAAGGATTATTAAGGGAGCTGATTAGAAACATTCAGCAGATGAGAAAATTAGCCGACTTAAAACCTGGCGATGAAATCATAATCGGCTATTCGGCTTCCGATGACGATGAGCTGGCAATCGAAAAAGGCAGTCCAGTTATTTTAAAAGATACTTTTGCCAAATCCCTGGAAGCTGTTGATAAAGGTTCGCCTGGATTTGATTATCAGAAAGAAATGGATTTTAACAAAGGAAAGCTTTGGCTGGGGATAAAGAAGGCCTAATCGTTGTATGTTTATTCGTCATCGTAGTCATGGTTATGTCATAAAAAAAGAAAATATTAACGAGGCCGACCAGATTTTTTCAATCTATACTAAGGATTTTGGCAAAATTAAGGTTTTGGCCAAAGCTAGTCGCCGCTTAAATTCAAAATTAAGAAGCTCTATTCAGGTTTTTGCTTTAGCTGAAGTAGGGTTTATCCAGGGAAAAACAGTCAAAACGCTGACAGATGCCGTTTTAATCAAGAGATTCAATAATATTAAGAACAGCCTTTTAAAATTACGCCTGGTTTATAATTTCAGCAGAATATTTAATGCCCTGATTAAAGTACAAGAAATGGACGATAGGCTTTGGGGATTGCTTAATAAGTTTTTTCATGACTTGGATTCAGAGAAAGGGGATTCTGGTAAGTTGGAAATATTTTTTTATTATTATTTCTGGAACCTTTTAGATGTTTTGGGATACCGACCGGAATTAGAATTATGCACTTCTTGTCGTCAGAAGCCATTTCCCGATAAATTCTTTTGGATCAGTCATCAGGGCGGCCTAATTTGTAAAAACTGCGTTAATAAGGTAAAAACAAAGATAGACAAGATTGACATTCAGACTTTAAAGGTTCTAAAGATTATTCTCAATAACGGCTGGCAAGTTTCTAGAAGACTAAAAATTGATTCAGAAATAAGGCAAGGTCTAAAAATAATTAGTAAAAAATATTTTAACCACATTTACGAAAAAGATGAATAAAAAAACTATCCGCTATATTATTGTTTTCATCCTAATTTTAGCTGTGGCCGGCTTTTGGTATTTCCAAAGAAACGCTTTTTCTAAAGAAATCATGAAGTTGGAAATATTAGGACCAGAGACAACAGAAGTCGGCCAGAAAGTTGATTATGTTTTAAAATATAAGAATAACGGAGAGATAACTTTAATCAATGCCAAGCTTAGTTTTGAATTTCCAGAAAACTCTTTAACTGAAGACGGCAGAATCAGGATTGAACAGGATCTAGAAGATATTTATCCCGGAGAAGAAAAAACCATTATTCTTTCGGGTCGAATCTTGGGGCAGGAAAATGAATTAAAAAAAGCTAAAGCTTGGCTAGCATTCCAACCTAAAAATCTTAAGGCCAGGTATGAGGTTTCTACAACTCAGACTGTGGTGATCAAGTTTTCGCCACTGACCTTTGAATTTGACCTGCCTTCAAAGATCGAAGCGGAAAAAGATTTCACTTTTTCTTTAAACTATTTTTCTAATGTTGATTATCCGTTATCTCAACTCAGAGTTAAGATTGAATACCCGGCCGGCTTTGAATTTGTCGATAGCAGTCCCAAGGCTCTAGAAAATGATGAATGGCAGGTGCCGATTCTTAATAAAGCTGACGGCGGCCGGATCAAAATTTTTGGCAGAATTAATGGAGATATCGGAGAGCAGAAAATGTTTAAGGCCAGTTTTGGAATGTGGCAGGATGGGAATTTTATTCTGCTTAAAGAAGCGTCTCGAGGATCAGAAATTATCAAACCGACAATTTATCTTTCTCAACTAATTAATGGTGTTACTGATTACGTAGCTAGCTCCGGAGACACTCTTCATTATGAAATCTTTTTCAGAAATATTGGCAGCTCTCCTTTTGAAAATCTTTTTCTAGTAATCAATCTTGATGGCTCCTTATTCGATCTGGCCAGTCTTCAGTCTCCAAACGCTAACTATCATCAAGGTGATAGTTCAATGATTTGGGACTGGAAAAAGAATCCGCAACTCAGATTCTTAGGAGAAGACGAAGAAGGCAGGGTAGAGTTTTGGATTGATCTTAAGAAAGAGGTAGCCACAGTCAGTCCCAGGGATAAAAATTTGATCTTAAAGAATAGCGTCGATATCTCTCCGGCCAAAGAAGAATTTTCCTTAAAAGTTAATTCAAAATTGGATTTAGACCAGCAAATTTTTTCTAACAGCGATCTTTTCCCGAACCATGGCGGTTTGCCGTTGAAAGTCGGTCAACCGACAAATTTGACGGTAACTTGGAAATTGAAGAATTTCTATAATGATTTAAGAAATACCAAGGTTAAGGCAATCCTGCCTAGCTGGGTAAGTTTGACGGGTCAGCTGTTGCCGCGCAACTCTTCATTTGTTTTTGATTCCCAGTCCCGAGAAATAATCTGGGATTTGGGAGAGATAAAGGCGGGACAGGGGGCTAATGGCACAGATAGCCCTAGTCTTTCTTTTCAGGTGTCCTTAACCCCTACTGCTTCTCAGTTAGGGCAAGTTTCGGAAATTATTACCAGGGCTCAGGCTTTCGGGGATGATACTTGGACTCAGAAATTAATTAATTCAGAAATCAAAACAACTAATAGCGGCTCTTTAAGTGATCCGAATTTTAATTATTCTCAAGGGATTATTCAATAGCGGATCAAGGGTTTGTTTTCGCGGCGCTTATAAGCAACTCATATGTCTGGCTATAAACATGACCGAAGAAAAAGATAACTTAATGGAAAAAATAGTTTCTCTTTGCAAGAGAAGGGGTTTTGTTTTCCCCGGCAGTGAGATTTATGGGGGCTTGGCTAATACTTGGGACTTTGGCCCATTAGGATTGGCTTTGAAAAGAAATATTAAGGATTTGTGGTGGAAAAATTTTGTTTCCGAACAAGAAAATATTTTTGGTATTGATGGTGCTATTATCCTTTCTCCTAAAGTTTGGCAAGCCAGCGGTCATGTTGAAAACTTTACCGATCCCTTGGTTGAATGCAAACAGTGTCACAAGAGATTCAGGGCAGATCAGATCAAAGATTTAAAGAAATGCCGAGAATGCGGCGGTAAGCTGACTGAGCCAAAGAATTTTAATGGGATGTTTAGAACTTTTCTAGGAGCTTCGGAAGAGAAGTCTTCTATTACCTATCTTCGCCCCGAAACAGCTCAAGCAATTTTTGTGAATTTTAAAAACATTATTAATTCTTTTCATCCCAAGCTTCCTTTCGGCATTGCTCAATCAGGTAAGGCTTTTCGAAATGAAATCACAGCTGGGAACTTCATTTTCAGGGATCTAGAGTTTGAGCAAAGCGAGCTTGAATATTTTATTCGTTCCGAAAACTGGAAAGAAAGTTTTGATTATTGGCTTAATAAAATGCATCAGTTTGCCGAATTGGTCGGTCTTAACAAAAATTCAGTCCACGAAAGGGATCACGACTCCAAAGAACTTTCCCATTATTCTAAAAGAACCGTTGATATTGAATATGATTTTCCTTTTGGTAGAAAAGAACTTTGGGGATTGGCCTATAGAACTGATTATGATCTTAAAAATCATAGCTTAAAGTCGGGGCAAGACCTGCTTTTCTCTGATGAAAACGGAGATAAGTTTTTCCCTCACGTGATTGAACCCTCAATGGGAATAGAAAGAACCATGTTAGCCGTTCTCTGCAGCGCTTACTGCCGAGAAAAAGACAGAGTTATTTTAAAGCTAGCATCGCCGCTGGCTCCTTATAAAGTGGCTGTTTTTCCGCTTTTGGCTAACAAGCCCGAGCTTGTTAAGATGGCTCGCTCAGTCTTCGACAAACTCAGACCGACATTTCATGTCGCTTGGGACGACCGGGGCAATATTGGTAAAAGATATTATTCGCAGGATGAAATTGGAACCCCCTTCTGCATTACTTGTGATTTTCAAACCTTGGAGGATGAGACTGTTACTGTTCGGGACCGAGATACCACCAAACAAGAGAGAATCGGCATTAGCAATCTCCCCGAATTTTTAAAAGACAAATTAAAAAGAGCAAGCTCGATTCTTACAAAGTAATATGCTTAAAAAAATTGTTTTAAATAATGGTCTAAGGATCCTTCTTTTTCCGATGAAGAACACTAAGGCAGTTACTTTACTGTTCTTAGCTGGCACAGGCTCCAAGTATGAAACTAAAAGTATCAGTGGAATTTCTCACCTTCTCGAACATCTTCTTTTCAGGGGCACAAAAAGTTATCCTAGGCCAACTAGCATTTCTCGGGCTCTGGACGAAATCGGTGGTTCTTACAATGCCTTTACCGATAAAGAGGTCTTGGGAGTTATCTTTAAGGCCGGTGTTGAAAACCTAAACTTGGTTTCAAAAATTCTAGTCGAAATGGTTACTAGCCCTCTTTTAGATAAAGACGAGCTGGTAAAAGAAAAAAAGGTAGTGATTGAGGAAATTAGCATGAGAGAGGATAATCCTCAGATACTAATTCTTGACCTTTGGGAAAGTCTTTTATATGGTGATCAGCCAGCCGGTTGGTTAGTGATTGGTTCTAGAAAAACCGTTAGCAGTATTTCTCGTAAAAATCTTTCTGATCATTTGAAAAGCTCTTTTACAGCCAAAAATTCAGTTTTAATCATAGTTGGAAATATTAAAGAAAAGGATGTTGCCAAGATGGTCAAAAAAGATTTTTCTGTTTTACCTAGCCAAAAACGTTTTCAAAAGAAATCAGTTAAAGAAAGTCAGGATAAACCGGAGATTATGCTTCATTTTAAAAAGACCGACCAAACTCATCTTTGCCTTGGAGTTAGGACCGTCAATGCTTTTTCTGAGAAAAGATATGTTCTGGCAATTATTGCTTCTCTGTTGGGAGGTATGATGAGCTCTAGACTTTTTGTTAAAGTCAGGGAGGAAAGAGGCCTGG
This sequence comes from uncultured Candidatus Saccharibacteria bacterium, assembly GCA_964437545.1. Lineage (GTDB taxonomy): Bacteria > Patescibacteriota > Minisyncoccia > Minisyncoccales > GWA2-46-15 > GWA2-46-15. Next base: position 33,543 of record CAYTHH010000004.1, read on the forward strand.
CTTATTATATCAGGACTTCTTGTGAGCATTATACCGACAGTGGCTATTTAGTAACTCATGCTGGTCTGAATAACGAAAAAGTCATGGAAGCGATTGAAATTATTTGCCGTGAGTATCAGAGGATGAAGACAGAAAAAGTCAGTGGTCGAGAGCTGGCAAAAGCCAAACAGAATTTAAGAGGCCGATTAAAACTGGGACTGGAAACTTCTGACAGTTTTGCTTCTTTTTTTGGACTTCAAGAGCTGATTGGGGAGAAAGTTTTAACGCCATCTCAGCAATACCAAAAGATTGCCAAAATTACCCCAGATGATATTCTAAAAGTAGCCAACGAGGTTTTCAAAGAAGAAAACCTTAATGTGGCCTTAATCGGCTCTCACCGCCAAGAGAAAAAATTCAGAAATATCTTAAAGGTTTAACATGGAAAAAGTAACTTTTGAGTTTTCTTGGGAGACAATCACCAAGATTGGAGTTTTGGCAGCTTCCCTATACATCTTTTATCAATTAAAAGAGATTTTGATTTGGGTTATTTTCGCTTTGGTTATTTCTTTTCTGTTTAATCCGTTGATTAATTATTTTCAGAAAAAGAAAATGCCAAGGTTTTTAGCCGTTAGCTTGGTTTATTTTTCATTCTTCAGTATTTTAGCGATTTTAATCTATATTTTCATCCCTTTATTGGTAATTGAGGTAAGTAATTTTTCCCAGAGTTTTTCGGAATACTTTGACCAAGTGTCTCCGCCCTTGCGAAATCTAGGTATTGAAGGTTTTGAAAGTCTGGATAAATTTGTCGGCTTGGTCGAGAATGCCCTTTCTCAAATAACCAGGAATATTTTCAGCGGTTTATTCGTCATTTTTGGCGGTATTTTTACCACATTTTTTATTATTTCTCTAGCTTTTTTCTTGTCTTTGGAAGAAAAATTTGTTCAAAAATCATTTGCGATTGCTTTTCCAGCTGAATATGAAGATATTGCTCTTGATCTTTGGAAAAGATGTCAAAAAAAGGTTAGCGGCTGGTTTTTAAGCCGAATCGCCAGCTCTCTATTCGTTGGCATTTTAACCTATATTGCTCTTTTAGCTCTAGGAGCAAGTTATCCTTTTTCTCTCGGAATTTTAGCTATGGTTTCTAATTTTATTCCCATAATCGGACCATTTATAGCCGGCATTTTTATTTTCATTGTTTTGATTTTAACCAGTCCGGTTAAAGGAGTTCTGGCAGTCGGTATTTTCGCTTTAATCCAGCAGATCGAGAATAATATTATCACTCCGGTCTTAAGCAAGAAATTTATTGACCTATCGCCATCTTTAGTTTTAGTGTCCTTGGCGGTTGGCGCTAAACTAGGTGGGGTTTGGGGAGCGATTTTAGGCATCCCTCTGCTTGGCATTTTTCTAGAATTTCTTCGGGATTTTCTCAAGAAAAAGAAAGAAACCGAGAAAATTTCTTAATATTTATGGCTACTTTCTATCCTCTTTCGCAGAAAATTATAAAGAAATTAGACAGAGAGGAAAAAGATGCCCCGGCCATAAGGTCGGGGAAGTTTTATATTGTTGCCACCCCAATTGGTAATCTTGAAGATATTTCTCCAAGGGCTATTCGGATATTATCTGAAGTTGATTTAATTTTAGCTGAAGATACCAGAGTTACTAAAAAGCTTCTGGCTCGTTACCAAGTCAAAACTAAAATAATCAGTTATCATCAACATAGCCGTTTTAAAAAGATAGATTATTTTCTGAGCTTACTGAAAAAAGGAAAAGACTTGGCCTTAGTTTCAGATGCCGGTACGCCCGGAGTCTCTGATCCCGGCAACATGCTGATAAAAAGAGTGGTTGAGGTTTTGGGAGACAAAATAGTTTTCATTCCTATTCCCGGTCCTTCGGCTTTAGCGGCGGCAGCCAGTGTTTGTAATTTTTCCATGGATAGGTTTTTATTTTTGGGATTTCCACCGTCAAAAAAGAAAAGAAGAAAATTCTTTGAGCAAGTCTTTGTTTCAAAATACCCGGTTGTTCTTTACGAGTCTACTCATCGCATTTTAAAAACGCTTCAAGAATTGGTCTTGGTTTCTGGTGATGTTAAAACAGAAATAGTGGTTTGCCAAGAGCTGACAAAAATGTTTGAAAGAACTTATCGGGGAGAGATTAATGAGGTTATCGAGAAGATGAGTGCAGGGAACTTAAAAGGAGAGTTTGTAATTATTGTTAATAGCGGGCAAAATGCTTAGAGAATATGAATAAATTCTATATTACCGCTGCCATTCCCTACGTGAATGCCAAGCCCCACATAGGCCATGCCTTAGAATTTATTCAGGTAGATGCTCTTAAGAGATATCATCAAACTCTTGGTCAGGAATCTTTATCTCTTTCCGGCGGGGACGAGAATGCTTTAAAAAATGTTCGGGCCGCTGAAAAAACGGGTCAACCATTTAAAAAGTTTATTGATGAAAATACAGAAGCTTTTCGGCAATTAGCAATAAAGTTAAATGCCGAGTTTGATATTTGGCAAAAAGGCAGTGATCAAAAACATCATTTTCCTTCCAGTCAGAAGCTTTGGGGACTTTGTTCCAAGGATATTTACAAGAAGGCTTATAAAGGGCTTTATTGTGTTGGTTGCGAATCTTTTTATAACCTTGAGGATTTGAATGAAAATGGAGAGTGCTTTGAACATCCCGGTAAAAAACTTGAAGAGATAGGAGAGGAAAATTACTTTTTCGCTCTTTCAAAATATCAAGATAAAATTATTCAGATTATTGAGAACGGAACTCTCAGGATTGTGCCCGAATTCAGGAAAAACGAGATTTTAAGTTTTCTTAAAAATGGTCTAGTAGATATTTCTATTTCCAGGTCAAACGAACGAGCTAAAAATTGGGGCGTGTCTGTGCCAAACGATCCAACCCAAATAATTTATGTTTGGTTTGATGCTTTAAATATTTATCAAAGCGGTATTGGTTTTGGTTGGGATGAAAAAACATATAATAAATGGTGGCCGGCAGATCTTCATGTTATTGGCAAGGGAATTAGCAGGTTTCACGCCATTTATTGGCCAGCTTTTCTGCTTTCAGCCGGCCTCTCTTTACCCAAAGGACTTTTAATCCATGGTTATTTAACAGTTGACGGTAAAAAGATAAGCAAATCTGATCCGTCAACAATTATTGACCCGGTTCCGATTATTGAAAAATATGGCGTTGACGCTATTCGCTATTATCTTTTGGCGAAAGTTTCTCCCTTTGAAGACGGAGATTTTTCCGAAAGCAAGTTAATAAAAACTTACAATGCAGATTTAGCCAATGGTCTCGGGAATCTAATGTCCAGAGTTTTGACAATGGTGGAAAATTATTGTGAAGGAAAAATTCCTGAAATCTCCCAAGACCCTGACAGTCATTTCTTGAGAGTTGACGAGAATATTTACAATTGGAAAAAGGTTTGGGCGGATTTGGACCAGAGTATGGCTGATTTTCGCTTTAATGATGCTTTAGCCTCTGTCTGGCGCTTTATTGGTGAAGCGGATAAATACATTGATACCCACAAACCCTGGGAAATGGCTAAACAAGGCAAGACAGAAGAGCTAAATTGGGTTTTATACGGACTTTTGGATTCTTTACATCAGATTGCTTGGCAAATTTGTCCCTTTTTACCTCAGACTAGCCAGAAAATAGCAGAAGCTCTGGGAATCAAGAGACTGTTAGTCGAAAACCCTCTGAATAAAGATAGCCGGACTAATCTGAAACCAGGAGATAAAATTAAAAAGCCAATGGCGCTTTTCCCTAAACTTGACAAAGATTTTTGAATGTGATTATTTTATAGTATAATGATATATTGAACATTTTGTTCACTATAAATGCAAAATATGATTCAGGAAACATTACAATTAAATACCGGTTTGAAGCTAACCAGTCTTTTCACTTGGCTATTTATTATTAGTATTCTTTTTTGCCTTATTATTACATCCCATGGTCGGGAAATTGGAAAACAAAAGCATACAATAAATTAAATCTATAAGCTAAAGCTAAAATTCCAATCTCTCGGTTATCCGAGAAGTTTTTTTAACTCAAAGATCTTTCCGCTTGCAAGCTGGTGGTCGTACGCCAACAGCTCCCAGGCGAAAAGCTTAGGAAAGTTCTTTAAAAACCCGTTAGGAAAGGAGAAACGCAGTGAAAGTTAATTTTGTTTCGCATAGTTCGGATAAACTTGGTAGACAAGCAATTGGGATTTTAAAAGAGTTTGGGTGTCGGACGACTTTGTTGGAAAATGGAGATAAATCTCCTAGCAGCATTGATGTTATATTTTTTACCCATCCTAAACCGAACGCTATTAAAAGTCGTCATTGTTGTGTCGCAGCCTATCAATTGATGAATTGGATTCCTTTATGGGCTAACAACTCTGTTTTTCTAATTGCTCTTCGAGAGAACCAAATGGGTAATTTTGAAACAATGGTCCTTCAGGTTGCCAAGATGTACGAGGATTGGTTTGTGGCTGGAAGGCAAGGTCAGCCATGGACAGCTCCGGCAACAGGGGAAAATTCTATTGCTTTTTTAGAATGGTTAGCCAAAGCAAAAGAAGCGATTCCCCAGAATGGTTCTTGGGAAATTACTCCTGCCCTACAAAAGAAAAAAAAGGAAAAACCAAGTCGCAATAATAAACGTTATAGGCTTAGGAGAAGATGTGATTGGTAATAGAGAATAAGGACGAATAGGCCTATGTTCGTCTTTAAAACCAAAGTGCTTACTGAAAACAGTGAGCACTTCTTTTTAGAATAAAACCCTGTTAAAATACATTAATATGTGGAATTTCTTTATTGTTGTTCTGGGCTTAGTTGTCTTTGAAGCCGTTAACTCTATTGATAACGCTATTATTAACGCTCATGTTTTAAAAACCATGAGCAAAAAGTGGCGTAGCCTGTTTTTATTTTGGGGCATTATCTCAGCTGTTTTTATTGTCAGAGGTATTTTTCCTTTATTGGTAGTCTGGATATCAGCTCCAGAAATAGGATTTTTAGGAGCTTTGCAAATGTTTTTTCATTCAGATCCTTATTCGGCTGAGCTTTTGGAAAGCAGAAAAAGCTTAATTCTAATTGCTGCTGGCGTATTCTTACTTCTTTTGTACTTGCATTGGCTTTTCTTGGAAGAAAAAATTCCCTTCTTTGTTCCAGAAAAGTTAATTAAGCCTAATTTTGGTATTTGGTTTTTTGCTTGCGCGGCCATTATCCTGGTCGGCCTTTTGTATTTATCCAGATATTCGCCGCTCTTAATGTTATCGGCTGCAGTTGGTAACGCAACCTTTTTCATTCTTTACGGTTTTAGGGAGCAGGCCGCTAAGCACGAAAAAAAATTGCTATCCGGAAAAACTCATTTATCTGATTTTTCTAAATTTATATATCTAGAAGTCTTAGATACTTCTTTTAGCTTGGACGGAGTTATTGGCGCTTTTGCTTTTACCACTTCCCTGCCTTTGATATTAATAGGAAACGGCCTAGGGGCTTTAATTGTCAGGGAGATAACCATTAAGGGAATTGATAAGGTAGCCCAATACCGTTTCCTTAAAAATGGGGCGATGACTTCAATCGGCTTTCTGGGGATTTTCATGATTTTTAACAGCTTGGGAGGCAGGCTGCCTGAATATCTGCCAACATTAATAACCTTATTTTTAGTTGGATTGGCTTTCTGGAAATCAAAAATACTTTTAAAAAAAGCTTAACATGATTATAAGGCATAGCGATATATCAGCAGCTATTGATAGTCACGCTTATTTGAACCCCGAAGGAATCGCCTCCAGCGACTTTACAGGGCAAGTTTTTTCACTTTTATGATCATAGACACTCATTGCCACCTTAATTTTCAGGCGTTTGAAAAGGATGCTGATAAAGTCATTCAACGCTCTTTGGCTGAAGGAGTTTGGATGATTAATATTGGCTCCCAGCTGGAAACTGGCCAAAGAGCCGTGGAATTGGCAGAGAAATATTCAGAAGGCGTTTTTGCCTCAGTCGGTTTGCATCCAATTCACATCACAGGCCACTTAATGAAAAAAGGATTAGACTCAGAAGAGTTGGCTGCTCAGGAAAAAATGAAGGAATTTAATGTTGAAGATTATAAGAAGTTAGCAGAGTCTAAAAAAATGGTTGCTATTGGAGAGATTGGCCTTGATTATTATTACAAGCCAAAGAGTAAGACCAAGTTAACAGAATTCAAAGAGATTCAGCAGCAAGGCCTTGTAATTCAGTTGGACATGGCTCAGGACCTTAATTTACCAGTAGCCCTTCATTGTCGATCTGCCCATGACGACTTAATCAGTATACTAAATACTAAATACCATATATCAGGTACAAATCTGCGGGGTGTGATTCATTGTTTTACCGGCAACCTAGAGCAGATGGAAAAATATTTAAACTTGGGCTTGTATTTGGGCTTAAACGGCATTATTTTTAAACCAATTCCCGGCATAAACTGGCAGCAGATTATTAAAGAGGCTCCCCTGGACAGGATTTTAATTGAGACAGATTCCCCTTATTTAACCCCGCCCATGGCCAAACAGTCTAGGAATGAGCCAATTTTCAGCAAATATGTTATTGTTGAGATTGCCAAAATAAAAAAACTTAGCTATGAAGAAGTTGCTAAAATCACTACTAGAAACGCTAGAACTTTATTTAATATTTGATCCAATCTATACCCACTTTCTCACGATCGTACAAAATTGGGTATATTCTTTATTCTTTTCGTGTTTATGGTTTTGCAAATATAACGGGACAAATAAAATATATATGATTCAAAACAAATAGAATCAAAATGAATTATAATCCTCAAGAAATAGAGTCAAAATGGCAAGATAAATGGGAGGAACAAAAGATTTATCAAGCCGTTGATGGTTCCAAAAAAAAGAAGTTTTACGCCCTAATTGAATTTCCTTATCCGTCAGGGGCAGGTCTTCATGTTGGCCATGCCCGAAGCTGGTCAGCCATGGATGCCTTTTCCAGAAAAAAGAGAATGCAGGGTTATAATGTTCTTTTTCCGATTGGATGGGATGCTTTTGGCTTGCCAACGGAAAACTATGCTATCAAGAATAAGATTCACCCTTCTCTGGCAACAGCCGAAAACATAGCTGCTTTTAAAAAACAAATTAAGTCATTGGGTCTTTCTTTTGATTGGTCCAGAGAAGTTAATACCACTGACCCCCATTATTATAAATGGACTCAATGGATTTTTCTAAAACTTTTAGAAAAAGGCTTGGCTTATCAGGCTGAAGTACCGGTTAATTGGTGTCCTTTCTGTAAGACTAATCTGGCTGATGAAGAGGTTCTGGTAGACAATAGTCATGAAAGATGTGGCCAGCAAACAGAGAAACGTTTCCAGAGGCAGTGGTTACTTAAGATAACTGATTATGCCCAAAGGCTTTTAGACGACCTTAATTTGGTTGATTATTCCCAGAAAATCAGAGTTCAGCAGGAAAATTGGATTGGCAGAAGCGAAGGCATTATTATTGATTATCCTCTGGTTGGCAAAGAGGAAAACATTTCTTGCTACAGCACCAGGCCTGATACTAATTTCGGAGCTACATTTGTGATCATTGCTCCGGAACATGAATTGGTAGCTGATTTGACGACTTTAGAGAATAAAGAAGCGGTTCAAAAATATATTATTCAGACAAAAAGAAAGTCAGAATTGAAGAGGGCAAATTTGGAGAAAGAAAAGACGGGAGTTTTTACCGGCAGTTATGTTTTAAACCGTTTGACTAATAAGCAAATGCCGATTTGGGTAAGCGATTTCGTGGTTTTATCTGCGGGTACCGGCATTGTTGTTGGCGTTCCAGCTCATGACAAGAGAGATTGGCAATTTGCTAAAAAATATGACTTGGAGATTATCCCGGTTATTAAACCCGGTCAGGGAGAATGGGATTTTAGCAAAGAACCTTTTGTGGATATAGACGAGGCAATTGTGTTTAATTCAGAATTTCTTAATGATTTGCCGGTTCTAAGAGCCAAAGACAAGATTATTGAATATCTGGTTAAAAAGGGCTGGGGCAGAAAAGCAGTCAATTATCATCTAAGAGATTGGATTTTTTCCAGACAGCATTATTGGGGAGAGCCAATTCCTGTTATCCATTGTCAAAAATGCGGAGCCGTGCCGGTTCCAGAGACAGATTTACCGATTAAGCTTCCTTATGTTGAGAATTACGAACCCTCGGGGACAGGGGAATCTCCTTTGGCTAATATCACGGACTGGGTTAATACCAAGTGCCCTAAATGCCAAGGAGAAGCCAAAAGAGAGACAGATACTATGCCTAACTGGGCTGGATCAAATTGGTATTTTATCAGATATCTGGATCCGAATAACTCTCAGCAAATAGCTGCCAAGGATAAAATGAAATATTGGTTGCCAGTTGATATTTATCAGGGGGGCTTTGAACATACGACTTTGCATCTTTTATACTCAAGGTTTATTTACAAGTTTCTTTATGATATTAACGCCGTTCCTACCACAGAGCCATATGCCAAGAGAAGATCTCACGGCATTGTCTTGGGTCCGGACAACCGGAAAATGTCAAAAAGCTTTGGTAATGTTGTTAATCCGGACGAAATAGTCGAAAAACATGGCGCCGACACCTTAAGACTTTATGAAATGTTTATCGGGCCTTTTGATCAGGCTGTTTCTTGGAATGAGGATAGTCTTCAGGGCTGCTTTAGATTTTTATCCAGAAGCTGGCGGCTTTTAAATAAAAATGTGAAAGCAGAAAAAACCCCTAAAGACCTGTTAAGAAAATTGCACCAGACAGCGCGCAAAATCGGTCAAGACTTAGAATCCTTAAAATTTAACACTATGGTGGCTGCTTTAATGGAATTTATCAATGACTGGGAAAAATCATTTCTTTCAAGAGAAGACGCTGAATTATTTGTAAAAATCTTGGCTCCCTCAGCGCCGCATTTAGCTGAAGAAGCTTGGGTCGAAGTGTTAAAAAATAAATTTTCAGTTCATCAACAAGTCTGGCCTAAGTTTGATGATAAGTTAATTGTTGAAGATAAAATTGTTATGATGATTCAAATTAACGGTAAGGTTAGGGGACAGATTGAAATGGACAATCAAGATAGTCAAGATCAGGCTAAGGTTATAGATCAAACAAAAAAACACCCCCAGATCATTAAGTATCTTGAGGGTAAAGAGGTTAAAAAGAATATTTTTGTACCCGGGAAACTGATTAATTTTGTTATCTAAAAAGTTTACTTGGCTGGATTTTTTAATAAACTCACGATCGTGAGTTTATTGAAGTATTTTAGCTTCAAAACCAATAGCATTATCTTACCAGACCGTTCAAGCTGTAGCATTGTTTAGGCCGTGGAAAAAAGCTTTTTACTACTTTTCAGAGATTCTTTCGATTTTGGCGCCGAGAGATTTTAGTTTTTTTTCAATCTTTTCATAGCCGCGATCAGCTTGTTCAGCTCCAGAAACAATAGTTTTGCCCTTGGCCGTCAGTCCGGCTAAAATTAAGGCCACGGTTGATCTAATATCAGTGCCGTCTACTTTTGTTCCCAAGAGTTTGGCTGGCCCAAAAATCAGAGCTCGGTGAGGGTCAGTAATTTCAATATCAGCTCCCATTTTACGCAATTGATGAAGATGAGAAAATCTGTTTTCATAAAGAGGATCATGAATCAGGCTTTTCCCCTTAGCTTGAGTTAAGAGAACGCAAGTTTGAGGCTGTAAGTCAGTCGGAAATCCTGGGTGGGGCAGGGTTTGAACTTTTGCTGCTTTAAAACTCTTTGATTTATTAATGATTATATCATTGTCTTTGATCTGGAAGTTAACGCCAATTTCTTTCATTTTTTCTAAAAAGAAAGAAAGATCATTAGGTCTAATCCCTTTTATTTTGCCTTGTCCATGAGTCAGAGCAAAGGCAATTAAAAAAGTGCCGGCTTCAATGTAGTCGGGCGGCACCCGCCAATTAACTCCATCTAAAAGTTTTTTGCTGCCCTGGATTTCAATTGTATGACTGCCCTGGCCTTGAATGTTTAAACCCATTTTCAAAAGAAAATCGCCCAATTCTTTAACATGAGGTTCAGCAGCGGCAATTTCAATCAAGGTTTTGCCTTGGGCTAAGCTAGCTGCCATAATAACGTTTTCTGTTGCGGTGACGCTGAATTCTTTTAAAACAATCCTGGCTGCTTTTAAAGTTTTGGGTCTTTGAAAACAATAGAATTGGCCGCTATTGCTGGCTTTAACTCCGACACTAGCCAAGCCCTCCAAGTGAGTAGTAATCGGCCTAACGCCAATTTTGTCGCCGCCTGGATGGGGAATTTTAAAACCAGAGAATCTGGCTAGAAGCGGGCCGGTCAGCAATACTGACATTCTGGTTTTTTCAAAAAGTTCAGCAGGAATTTTTTCCGGATTTAATGTTTTGGCGCAAATAGAAACGGTTTTTTTATCCAACCATTTGACTTCAGCCCCCATGGCTTTGATAACTTCTGTTAAATGAAAAACATCGCTGATTAGGGGTAGATTGGAAATAATGCAAGGCTGGTCGCTTAAAAGAGTCGCAGCTAAAATCGGCCCGGCTGCATTTTTGGAGCCAGAGACCTTAATTTCACCCTTAAGAGGAGTTCCTCCCCTGACAATAAATTTTTCAGGCATCTAGGTAGTAGAAACTCGACTTTTAGGAGAGCGAAGCTCTCCCTAGTCGATTTGTAAAATTAACTTATCCCTTAATTATTTACTTTACCAGATAGCATAAAGCTAATTAACTCTCCTAATACTCAAAGACTTGTCGAGCTTTCACTACCTGGCATTTTATCTTGTTTCGATTCCAGTTTATGATATATTGGACATATTGTCCAATACTCTTTTTAAGAGTTAAGATGAATAATGCCAAAGATTCAACCTTCTAGTAAGCATATTGTTTGCCTCGGCGGAGGCAATGCCATGCCAAGAGCTGTTCTTACCGGTTTAAAGAAATATCCGGTGAGTCTTTCGGTTATCTGCGCCATGCTTGATACCGGAGGATCAACCGGCCGTCTTAAGCATGATTACAATATTACCTCGCCGGGAGATATTAAATGGGCTTTATTGGCTTTATCCAATACTTCGCCAGCAATGAAGGATTTGTTTTCTTTCAGGTTTGAGAACGGTCAGTTCAAGGGCCATAACTTTGCCAATCTTTTAATCATGGCCCTTGAGCTGACTACCAACAATTACAGCAAGGCAATCAAGGAAATGAAAAAACTTCTTAATGTTTCCCATCAGGTTTTTCCAGCCACCTTAGATAAATCAAACATTTTTGCTATTCTAGAAAATGGCAAGGTTATCTCCGGAGAGACTAACATTGACCGCCCCAAGCACAATGGCCGCCTCAAAATCAAAAAAGTTTTTTTAAGACCCAAGGCCAAGGCTTACAAGCCCGCCTTGAAAGCAATCAAGGAAGCAGATTTGATTGTAATCGGCCCTGGAGATTTATATTCTTCCTTGGCTCAGATTCTTTTAGTTGATGGGATGTCAGAGGCAATGAAAAAAAGTCAAGCTAAAAAAGTTTATATCGCCAACCTGATGACAAAATACGGCGAAACTAATAACTTTTCAGTCAAAGATTTTGCTCTCGAAGTTGAAAAGTATCTTGGCAGTCCTTTAGACTATGTTATTTATAATAATTTTGTTCCCTTGGCAAAAGAACGCCGAGTTTATCTTAAAAGCCATCCAGAGTTATTGGGTTTGGTAAAAGTAGATAAGAATTTACCAGCTGATAAATTTATCGGCTCAGGCTTACTTAGAAAGGGATTTATTGAACACGATCCAATCAAGCTTTCAAAGGCTATTATTAAACTTCTAAAAAACTAATATGCAAGCCGTTATTATCGCTGCCGGCGAGTCTTCAAGGTTCTGGCCTTTGAATAAAAAACACAAAGGCCTGACTAAAATTATGGGAAAGTCTTTGATCGCTTGTCTTGTAGGGGATTTAAAGAAATCAGGCATTAAAGATATTATTATCGTTCAATCTCCGAAGAAAGACGTTGAGAATGACCTCAAAGATGATTTTGTCAAATCTGTCAAATACGTTGTCCAGAAAAAGCCGACTGGGACTGGAGATGCTTTGCTTTGCGCAACTAAATTAATCAAGGACGATCACTTTTTCCTCATTAATGCCGATGACACTGATGTAAAAAAAGCAGCCGGTTTAATACTGGCCAGATTTAAAAAGCAGAAAAAGAATCTATTAATACTTGCCAGCAAAACAGAAACTCCTTGGCTTTTTGGCATTGTTAAGGTTAAAGGCAGTAAGGTTCTAGAAATTATTGAGAAACCAAAACAAGGCAAAGAGCTGTCTAACCTGAAGAATGACAATCTTTTCTTAATGCCCAGGGAGTTTTTGAATTATCTTAAAAAAGTTCCTTCTCATCCTTTTTCCCTGATTCATGCTTTAAATCTTTATACAAAAGAAAAAACAGCCGAGGTTGTTGTTTTTCCAAATCAAACTTTGTCTTTGAAGTATCCTTGGAATGCCTTACCTATTTTATGGAAAAAGCTGGCAGAGGTAAAAAGCTTTAGGCACAAGACAGCCATCATTGGTAAAAACGTTGTTATTTCCGGCAAGGTTTTTATTGGCCAGAGAACAAAGATTGGAGATAATACTGTTATCCAAGGCCCTTGCTACATTGGTAAAAATTGCGAGATAGCAGCTAGTAATGTTCTTAGGGGGCCAGTTAATCTTGAGGATAATATTAAGACTGGATCGTTCTTTGAGATAAAATCCAGTTTAGTGCAGGCAGGGACTCACTTTCATTCTGGATATTTGGGAGACTCTTTTATCGGCAGTGACTGTCGGTTTGGCGGTGGTTTTATGTCTGCTAATCGCAGAATCGATCGGAATCACATTTTTTCAAACGTTAAGGGGAGTAAGGTGAATAGCGGTCTGACACATTTAGGCGCCTGCATTGGAGATAAAACTATGATTGGAGTTGGAGTTAAAATCATGCCCGGAGTGTTTATTGGTTCCAATTGCGTGGTTGGCCCTGCTACGATAGTTTTTCAGAATATTAATGACAACACGATTTTTTACCAGGAATTTAAGAATATTCTTAAAAAGAAAAAGTGAAAGTCGTTAAGGCGGGCAATCAAAACCAGGCAATCAAACAAGCTGCAATTAAAAAAGCAATTACTGTCTTGAAGAAAGGCGGTCTTGTCATTTATCCAACTGAGACTTGTTATGGTATTGGCGGTGATGCCACTAATTTGAAAGCTGTTAAAAAGGTTTTGCAGTTTAAGGGCAGTCGGGGGAATAAACCAGTCTCAATAGCTGTGGCAGACAAAAAAATGGCTGAAAAGTATGTTATTATCAATAGCGTTGCTGATAATCTTTACAAAGAATTTTTACCAGGTCCATTGACCGTAGTTTCCAAAAGCAAACAAAAAACAATAGGGCTTTTGGAGGCAGGACAGAGAACGCTGGGAATTAGGATCCCCGACTATAATCTGGTCATTAAAATAGTCAAAGGCTTTGGCCGTCCTATTACTTCAACTTCAGCCAATACTTCAGGGAAAAAGACTCCATATTGTTTAAACGATGTTTTAAAATATACCAGCCAAAAACGCTTGGCTTTGGTTGATCTTTTTCTGGATGCTGGCCGGCTTTTTTTTCACTTGCCCTCAACCGTAGTTAATACTACTCTTAACGAGTCTGGAATTTTGAGGCGGGGAGAAATCAAGATTGCTAAAACTAAGTCTAATTCCTTTGTTTCTAATTCTGAAGCAGAAACAAAAAAGATTGCTCGGGATATTTTTGAAAAACATAAAAAGGTTTTGGCTAAAAAAAGTTTGATTTTTGCTCTTCAGGGAGAGCTGGGTTCTGGTAAAACTCAATTTGCCAAGGGATTGGGCTTATCTTTGGGTATAAAGAATAATATTACCTCGCCAACTTTTACTATTATTAAAGAATATCCTTATTCTGTCGGGATTTTTTATCATTTAGATACCTGGCGCCTTGAAAAAGGAGAAGAGTTATTATCGTTGGGCTTGAAGGAGATGATGCTTCCCCAAAATGTTATTGTTATTGAATGGATGCAAAAGATCAGACCAATTTTAAAACAGATTCAATTTAAAAAGAAAACCCAGATTATCTGGGTGACGATTGAATCTTTATCTGAAAATCAGAGAAGGATTACTTACCAAAGTTAAGTAGTTTTTCAGCAATCTCTTTCATTTCTTCTGGAGAAACTTCTTTATAAAGTTCAAAGTTTAATCCGTCTTTATGACCATCATTCTCAAATCTGGGAATGATTCTAATGTGGGCATGAGGAACCAAAAACCCAAGGGTGACGTAGCAAACAGCTTGAGGTAATAATACTTTCTTGATTGCCAGCCCTATCTTTTTAGCTGCTTCAAAATAATCTCCAAAGTTTGGAACGTCGTCAACCCACTGGTAGTGGGTTTTGGGAATTAGTAATGAATGTCCAGGGTTAATGGGTTTGATGTCTAAAAACCCAAGGAAATTTTCATCCTCATAAACCTTGTAACAAGGAATTTCTCCCTTAACAATTTTACAAAAAATACAATCTGACATAACTATTTTATAGAAGAATATAATGTATCATCACGATTTTATAGAAGAATATAATGTATCATCACGATTTTATAGAAGAATATAATGTATCATATATGCTATTATATAGCAGAAGCTGATTATTGCAAAATGTAATTTATTAGCAGAAATTACTGGCAAAATAATTTCAATCAAAGTATAAGCAAAGCTTGATTTCTCGCTTTGCTCGAAATTAAGCAAAGCTTGATTTCTCGCTTTGCTCGAAATTAAGCAAAGCTTGA
>CAYTHH010000005.1:0-9400 GCA_964437545.1 uncultured Candidatus Saccharibacteria bacterium
CGCTTTGCTCGAAATTAAGCAAAGCTTGATTTCTCGCTTTGCTCGAAATTAAGCAGGGCTTAGCCTTTCCGCTTCGGGAAACGTAAAATGAAGATTTAGAATAAATCTTCAGACTTAATAATTTGATTAAGGTATAAAATGAAAGAACATTATTTGATTTTATCAATTGATACTTCCTGTGACGATACTGCAGCCTCAGTTACTGACAGAGACTTGGTTTTATCTAATATTATTTCTTCTCAAGTTGAGTTTCATAAAGAATATGGCGGGGTGGTGCCGAATCTAGCCAAAAGAATGCATCAGCAGCTAGCTGATCCAGTCATTGCTAGGGCCTTAGCAATAGCCAGAGTAAGTTTAAAACAAATTGATGCTATTGCCGTGACAGTTGGTCCCGGCTTAGCGCCAGCTTTGGAAGTCGGCATTGCCAAAGCAAAAGAGCTGGCCAAGGAATTTAAAAAGCCATTGATTAGCGTTAATCATATGGAAGGGCATTTGCTTTCTAGCTTTGCCAAGAATTCAAAAGGCAATGGTGCTTTTTCAAAAAAAAAACCAGTCTTTCCTATTCTAGGATTGTTAGTTTCCGGAGGTCATAGCCAATTGGTTTTAATGAAAGGTTTCGGCAATTATCAGTTATTGGGAGAGACCTTGGACGACGCTGCCGGCGAGGCTTTTGATAAAGTAGCTAAAATGCTTGGCCTTGGTTATCCGGGTGGTTCAATTATATCTGAATTGGCTAAAACAGGTGTTGTTAAATACGAATTGCCAGTACCAATGATTGGATCCAAAGATTTAAACTTCAGCTTTTCTGGATTAAAAACAGCCTGCCTTTATAAACTGCAAAAACTAACCGAGCCATGGAACAAACAATTCTATTGTGATTTCGCTGCTTCTTTCGAAAAAGTTGCTATTGAATCCCTAATGATAAAGTTAAAGAAAGCCATTAAACTTTATAATCCCAAACAGATTGTTTTGGGAGGAGGAGTAATCAATAGCTTAAAATTAAGAAAAGAAGCCAGGAAAATAGCTAAGCAGTTCGGCTTAAAAATTTTTCTTCCTTATAGTGAAAAGCTTTTTTCTGATAATGCGGCTATGATTGGGATTTGCGCTTTTTACCAAGCCCAGAGAAAAGATTTTGTTAAAAAGATTGATTTACTTGATCGTCAACCAAATCTAAAATTTATCGATTTTAGTATTTAGTTTAGTATTTAGTAATTAATTCTGGTAATTAACTCCCTATCACTGCTATAGCAATGATAGGGAGTTAGTTAAGAGATTTTAAGAGATTTGCTGATTATTTTCTTTTTACCAAATACTTATTATGATATAATTTAATTATTAAATTCAATGAATAATTATTTAAAAAGAACAGATTTAGAAATAGCCAAGCTGGTTTCGGGTGAAGAAAAACGCCAGCAGGAGTTTTTAATAATGATCCCTTCGGAAAACTATACTTCTCTGGCCGTTAGGGAGGCTTTGGGATCTGTTTTAACTGACAAATACAGCGAGGGCTATCCGGGTAAAAGATATTATCAGGGAAATGAAATGGTGGATCAGATTGAAAAGATTGCCATTGCCAGAGCCAAGAAATTATTTGAAGTTGCTCATGTTAATGTTCAACCGCATTCCGGTTGTGAAGCTAATTTAGCTATTCTGGCAGCCCTTTGCAAAGTTCATGACCCAATCCTGTCCCAACATCTTTACATGGGCGGACATTTATCAATGGGCCAGGAAGCTTCAATGACCTCTAAGTTCTATAAGCCTTATTATTACGGTTTGACTAAAGAAGGTGACATTAACTGGTCAGAATTAGAAAACCAAGCCAAGAAATATCGCCCCAAAGTTATTTTTTGTGGGGGTACGGGCTTTACCAAGGTTTTTAATTTTTCCCGTTTTGCTAAAATTGCCGATAAGATTAACGCTTACTTTGTTGCTGATGTTTCCCATATTGGCGGTTTGATCGCTGGCGGCAGTCATCCTTCTCCAAAGAATCATGCTCATGTGATTATGACTACGACCCACAAAACTTTGAGGGGGCCAAGAGGAGCCATGATTATGGTTACTAAAAAAGGGCTTAAAAAAGACCCTGATTTGCCGGCCAAGATCGATAAAGCAGTTTTTCCCGGCCTCCAGGGCGGGCCTCATAACAACAATATTACCGCCTTAGCCGTAGCTTTAAATGAAGCCTCAACTCCTAACTTTCAGTGCTATTCAAAACAAATCGTTGAAAATAGCCAAGCTTTGGCTGCAAAGCTGATTAAGTATGACTTTAAGCTTATTGGCGGCGGTAGTCAAAACCACATGATTTGGATCGATTTAAGCAATAAAGGAATTGACGGTTGGACCGTAGCTTGGGCTTGTGAAGCAGCCGGGATTATTTGCAACCGCCAAACAATTCCTTTTGACAAAAAATCTCCATATTATCCTTCGGGATTAAGGTTAGGAACTCCGGCTATCACTACCAGGGGAATGAAAGAAAAGGAAATGGTTTTAATTGCCGGCTGGCTTAATGAAGTCGTTGAGCGCTTGAAGAACATTGATTTAAAAGATATTGGCAGCCAGGATAGAAAAAAGGATCAACAAGCCAGGAAGAAATTCAAACAGCAAGTTTTTAAAGACCAGAGCTTTTTAAGCGTTAAAAATCAAGTTCAAAAACTTTGCCATCGTTTTCCAGTCAGTTCTATTAATTAATCCAGTAATCTAGACAGATGACAGTGATTTTGGACGGTCAAAAATTATCTAAAAAAATTCTAACTACGCTGACTAAAAAAATTGAAGCCAGTAATTTAAGATTGGGTTTAGCCGTTATTGCTATTGGTAAAAATAAAGTTTCCGAGGTTTATTTAAAACAAAAAAGATTAGCTTGCCAAAATATCGGCATTGGCTTTAAGCTTTATCGTTTCCCTAAAAACATCAGCCAGAAGAAACTTGAAGAAAAGATTAAACAGATTTCTAAGATCAAAGGAAATTCTGGAATTGTAATTCAGTTGCCCTTGCCCTTTAGTCCATTGGTAGCCAGCAGATTTTTCAATTTAATCCCTTTGAAAAAAGATATTGATTGTCTTGGCCAAACCAACTTCAGCAGATTTTGCCGGGGAAATAAAAAAAATATGCCGCCAGTAGTCTCAGCCATCAGCAAATTTTTTAAAAAATACAAGATTCAGGTTAAAGATAAAAATGTTGTAGTTATCGGCGCGGGTCGTTTGGTTGGCTTGCCGGTTAGTTTTTGGCTGGCAAATAATGGAGCCAAGATTACCATTGTTGATAAGTCTACGAAGAACATTAAAGTTCCAATTAAAAAAGCAGATATTATTATTTCTGGAACTGGTCAGGCAAATTTAATCAAAGGATCAATGATTAAAAGGGGAGCAGTGGTAGTTGACGTCGGCACCAGCACTGATAAAGGCAGAGTTTCAGGAGATGTTGAGAAGAATTCAGTTTTAAAGAAAGCCAGCTTTTTAGCTCCGGTTCCCGGAGGAGTTGGCCCGCTAACTATTGCCTGTTTATTAGAAAATCTAGTTAAATCTTCTCTTTATTCTAATTAATCCTCTCAGTAGTAAAAGAAGCGTCCTTTGGTAGAACGCTTCTCTTTGATTTTTTCCAGCTTAGATTTTGTAACTGCGAAGATCCGAACGAATCGCGTCCATGGCAGGAATAATTTGGTTTTTAAGATCAGCATATCTCTCAAAAACTTTAGTGACAAATTTTTCCCAAATTTCTCGAACATCTTGCTCTCTACAGGGAGCAATTACTCTTTTGTTTTGACTGACGATAACGCAATCAATCAAAATCAGTTCGGCCTCGATGTAGCAATAGCCATTGTGTCCTAATCGCCAAGAAATAAAAACGCTTACTTCCCCCTTAGTTTTAGATATACTTCCTCTTGCTGGGTCAAATCTTTTTGCTATCATTTTTCTCTCCTTTTCTAATCCTATAATCCTAATAAACTCTTTTGTCAAAAAACTATCTTACGATAACATAAAAATACTGAAATGTCAAAGTTATTTAGAATGATTGGTGCCGGGAGAGGGAGTCGAACCCTCAAGTCCTTGCGGACAATGGATTTTGAATCCATCGTGTTTGCCAGTTTCACCACCCCGGCAGATTATTTTAGCGCCACTTAGCTTCCAGAATCTTTTCTGGGGATCTGCTTTTTAATCTTTTCAAATTCTGGCAATTTTGTAAATGAATACTGGCTCCCTTTGTTTGAGTAAGGTAGGCAGCAATCTCTTCTCCTTTTTTAGGCTGGCAACATTTGGCTAGAAAGTAAGCAATGCCGGTTTTACCGCCAATAACAATTATGCCAGCTGATTCTGGCTTTTTTTGAACTGGTTTTTTAGAAGATACTTTAGGAAACTTGTTCTCAGGAAAAAATCTTTCTTTTAATTCAATAAAAATATTAAATTGAGTTTGTTTTTTAACGTGTGAGCGGGCCAGATTAGTTTTGACAAATTTTAACCAGTCGCGGCTTGGCTTTTTGTTTTTATCCGTTAAAATCTCGACCACATTGCCATTTTTCAGTTGGCTCGAAAGGGAAACTATTTTGCCATTGACTTTGGCGCCAATGCAATGATTGCCGACTTCTGAATGAACCGCGTAAGCAAAGTCAACTGGACAGGCGCTCTCAGGTAGGTCAATAACGTCCCCCATTGGAGTTAGGGTGAAAATGCGGTTTTTAAAGAAATCAATCTTTAATCCGTTCAAAAATTCTTCCTTATCGGGATTTTGTTTTTGCCATTCGGCTAGTTGTTTAACCCAGGTAAATCTTTGTCCCCGCTTTTTCAAATTAATTCCCTCTTTAGTTGCCCAATGGGCGCAAATACCTCTTTCGGCCACTTCGTGCATTTCCTCAGTCCTGATCTGAATCTCAATGATTTTCCCCAAATCGCAAAAAACAGTAGTGTGCAGGCTTTGATAACCGTTTGGTTTTGGAAAAGCAATGTAATCCTTGATTCTGCCGGGAATTGGTTTCCAGAACTTATGAATTGCCCCCAAGGTTTCATAGCATGACTTAATGTCTTGAACAATTATCCTGATTGCTACCAGGTCATAGACCCTGTCAAAATCCATTTCGTATCTTAAGAGTTTTTTGTAAAGACTGAAATATGACTTTAACCTTGATTGGATTTTAATAAAAATAACCCCTTCTTTATTTAAATGCTTTTCTAGATTAGCCTGGACTTTCCCTAAATACTTTTTTGCTTCCAAATGCCTTTCTTTGACATTCTCAGTCAGCCATTGATATTCTTTCGGGTAAAGATAAGAGAAGGCAAGGTTTTCCAGTTTAGTTTTCATGGTATAAATACCGAGTCGGCTGGCAATCGGAGCAAAGATTTCCATTGTTTCCAAGGCCACTCTTTGTTGTTTTTCTTCGGGAATGAATTTCAGAGTTTCCATATTATGAGCCCGATCCGCCAGCTTAATAATGATAACCCTGATGTCTTCGGCCATCGCAAAAAACATTCTTCTGAGATTTTCAGTATCTGGGCCAGTTTGTTTTTCAATCGGCCCGATTTCTAGATTTTGTTTCGGTAACCTGATCTTACCCAGTTTAGAAACTCCTTTAACTAAAAAACTGATTTCTTCTCCAAACTTATCTTCAATTTCTTGAGGCGAAACTTTGGTGTCATCAATGACATCGTGTAAAAGACAGGCAATAATTGAGCTGGCATCAACGTTTAAATGACTGAGAATTAAGCTTGCCCTGAGGGGATGAAAGATATAGTCTTCTCCGGAAAGTCTTTTCTGTCCTTCATGAGCATTTTTAGCAAAGTTAAAAGCTTCGAGAATTAATTTTTTATCCTGGCCATGATATTTTTCTAATATTTTATCAAGAGTCGGCTTCATTACTTTTTTGATTACCCTGAGCTTGCGAAGGGCAATCAGCATTGGCGCATTTTTCTTTGTGCCATTTTGTTCTGATAATCAGCGACTGGCAAGTTTCACAGATCTTGCCGGTGGGCTTGTCCCAAAGAGCAAAGTCGCACTTGGGCCATTCTGAACAGCCATAGAATATTTTTCTTTTTCTGGTGCGCCGCTCAATTATTTCCCCGGTTTTGCATTTTGGGCATTTGATCCCCAGGGAAGAGTTAATATTCTTTTTATATTTGCAAGTTGGAAAATCAGAGCAAGCATAAAACTTTCCGAACCGGCTAATTTTAATGACCAAAGGTTTTTGGCAGTCCGGACAGATTTCATCGGTCTTTTCCTGGGCAAAGTCTTTTTTAGAAACCTCTTTTTCTTTTATCTTTAAGTTTTCTTTAAAAGGAGTATAAAACTCTTCAATAACCGGCACCCATTTTTTATCTCCAGTTGAAATCAGATCGAGCTCCAACTCCATTTTAGCAGTGAAATCAATATCGACAACTTGCGGAAAATGTTCAACTAAAAGCTGGTTGACAAGAATGCCAATGTCAGTCGGTAGAAATAATTTCTTTTCATTTTTTTCAACATAACCCCTGGCTTGAATTGTTTCCAAAGTCGGAGCGTAGGTTGAGGGACGTCCGACTCCAAACTTTTCCAAAGATTTAATCAAACTGGCTTCAGAGTAGCGTCCTGGCGGTTGGGTAAAATGCTGTTCCGAGGATAGCTTTGCCAATTCCAGATTATCTCCTTGGTTTACAAGGGGCAGGCCGGCTTCCTCAAATCTTAAAGAATAGACTTTCAAAAACCCGTCGAACTTTAAAACTTGGCCTGTAGTTTTGAATAAATGTGTTTCTAAACTTTCTTTAGCGGCAGCCACTTCAATTATAGTGGCGTCAAAGATTGCCGTTGACATTTGGCTGGCTAAAAACCTTTGCCAGATTAGAGAATAAAGTTTCAATTGCTTTTCATCCAGATCTGCTGCTAATTTTTCAGGACTGTTATTAACAATAGTTGGCCTGATGGCTTCGTGGGCCTCTTGGGCAGATTTACTTTTAGTTTTATAGATCCTGGAAGATCCTGGCCAATAGTTTTGGCCGAAGCTAGTTAAAATGTATTCTTTGGCCTCAGCTAAAACCAAAGAAGAAAGGTTTAGAGAATCGGTTCGATGATAGGTGGTCAAACCTTTTTCGTAAAGACTTTGGGCAATTCTCATCGTAAACTTGGCAGGAAAATGCAGTTTCTTCCAGGCTTCTTGTTGAAGGGTTGAAGTAGTAAATGGCGGCAAAGGATTTTTCTTGATTTCTTTTTTTTCAACCTTGGTTATCCGGTAATCGGCTTTAGCTAAGTTCTTAATGATCTTGTCCGCTTCCACTTTAGTTTTAATAAAGAATTTAGAAACAATGTCTTTGCCAATTTTAAAAAGAGTGGCTTCAAAGCTATCTGTTTTTTTTAGCAAAGCCTTAATATTCCAATATTCCTGGGCAATAAAACTTTTTATTTCAGCCTCTCTTTCAGCTACTAGTCTGACGGCAACCGACTGGACCCGGCCTGCAGACAATCCTTGGGCAATCTTTTTCCATAAGAAAGGAGAAAGTCTGTAGCCAACAATTCTGTCTAAAACTCTTCTGGCTTGCTGGGAGTCAACCAGATCCATATTAATTTCTCTTGGGTTTTTCAAAGCCTTTTCAATTGCCGGCTTAGTAATTTCGTGAAAGGCAATTCTTTGGTATTTTTTAAGCCCTAGAGCTTTTGTTAAATGCCAGGCAATGGCTTCTCCCTCTCTGTCTTCATCGCTGGCCAGAATAACGCTATCTGCCTTTTTGACCAAGGCCTTTAAGGTTTTAATGGTTTTTTTGGCTTTAGTGGGAATAACATAATCTGGCTTGAAATTGTTTTTTATATCAATGCCAAAATGCCCTTGGGGGAGATCTCTGATATGGCCGTAACTGGCAGCCACTTCATAGTCTTTTCCCAAGAACTTTTTAATTGTCTTCGATTTTGTGGGACTCTCTACTAGTATAAGTTTCACAACTTTGATTTGGATTAAGTATTATATCTTATAATTAATTTTTACAAGTATTATATCTTCTAGCTAACATTTATAAGTGTTATATTTTCTAGACTAACATTTTTTTCTAAGTAGAGAAAACTCGAATATTCGGGTTTTCATTGCCTCATTTACTTTGTCTTTTAATAAAGGTCTGCCGAAGAACTCAATTCTGAAAGCTAATCTTGAGTTAACGAAGTTAACAGGGAAAATATCAACAAAACAGTCTCTTTGAGAAAATTCTCCGGGAATAGAGACCTCCCGGACTTTCTCATAACCCAAGTCTAAGAATTTTCTGATCAAATCAGACAGGGGAGTAAGCTGGCTTTTTCTTATGAGCAGGTATTGTTTACAAATACTATTAAAGTTTTTTTCAAACCAAGAACTGGTCTTCTCAAGAAAAAACGGGGATAGTTTAAGAACTAATACTTGTCTTGACAAATCTAACCTTATATGTTAATATATAGCTATTGATTTTATCTTCCGGTCTACTGGCAAGTTGTTAAAAATTCATCCCTCCTTAGAATTTTAACTGAAAGAAGAATCATTGATAGCAAATGCTGTTCGGTGATTACGCTTGTCAGTAGGCCGGAGAACGAAATCGTAGTTCTTTTTTTTTATTTTTTCCTTTGAAAAGAGGTGAAAAAAATGAAAGGATGGGAAGTAGTACCAAGCTTTGACTTACCGAAAGGCTTTTCCCTGCGTGAGGATACAGATTTTATGTATCTTTACAAGGGGAAAAAGCTTCTAGCAACTTTTAATTCTCGTCAGGTAACTCTTGACGAGATTCTGAAAGTTATTCGGTAGCCGAGCTTTCGGCAAACAGTCGGGATCATCTAATGGTCTCGACTTTTTAATTAAAGTCAGCCATTGCTTTTACTACTCCTTTTTCCAGAATTGCTTCAATTGCCTGATTGGTTTTTATAAGAACTTCCCTGACAGTTTTTTCTTCTGCTTTATTGAATTTTTTAAGAACAAATCTTTTTAAAGATTTAGAGCCGGGAATATAGTTTTTGGGTCTGACTCCTAACCTAATTCTGACAAAGTTTTTAGTTTTAATATTGCCGACAATAGAATCCAGCCCCTTGTGGCCGGCCGTGCCTCTGTCTTTAGATATTCTTAAAACTCCTTTTTCCAAATCAGCGTCGTCATGAATAATAATAAGATTCCGCCACAGCATTGCCATGGCAATACTATGGCGGTGTTTAGTGAGAAGTGATTTGACGATTTGACCGGAATTATTCATAAAAGCTTGGGGTTTGACTAGAATAACATTTTCTTTTTGAGAAATAAGTGCGTTTATTTTTTTATCCAATCGAAAATTCGGGAAATCATTATTTTTGGCGAATTCGTCAACAGCCCAAAAACCAAGATTGTGCCAAGTATTTTTATATTTTTGCCCGGGATTGCCCAGGCCAACGATCAATGTTTTTGTTTTTTCCATCTTATTTTGATTAACTTTTCAGAAAGAAATTCACCTTTGGTGAATTA
>CAYTHH010000005.1:9500-11812 GCA_964437545.1 uncultured Candidatus Saccharibacteria bacterium
ATTAACTTTTCAGAAAGAAATTCACCTTTGGTGAATTATAACACCATACTTGCAAAACTCATAAAAAAGCTGTATGATTAACGAAGTTAATCGGCCAACTGGAAATACTTTTAAAAACAGATTAAACTATTAAAACTAATGTATTTTCGTTACAGGCATATTTTGTAATTAAAATGAAAAACTTCTTTTCTTTTGTTTGGGAAACCCTGAAAATTGTCATTTTGGCCCTAGCGATTGTCCTGCCAATCCGCTATTTTATTTTTCAGCCCTTTATTGTTAAGGGCGAGTCAATGGAACCCAATTTTCATCAGGGCAATTATTTGATTATTGATGAGATCTCTTATCGTTTTCGGGAGCCAGCCCGAGGGGAAATCATTGTTTTTAAATATCCCTATAACCCTTCTCAGCGCTATATCAAAAGGATTATTGGTTTGCCAGGGGAAACAGTTGAAATTAAAGATAAACAGATTCTGATCTTTAGCCAAGACGGTCAGGAAACAATCTTGGAAGAAAGTGCTTACTTGCCTGAAACTGACCTTACTTTTGGCAATTTAAGAATGACTTTAGCTGAAGGAGAATATT
Source organism: uncultured Candidatus Saccharibacteria bacterium (assembly GCA_964437545.1). Lineage (GTDB taxonomy): Bacteria > Patescibacteriota > Minisyncoccia > Minisyncoccales > GWA2-46-15 > GWA2-46-15. The sequence goes on from CAYTHH010000005.1 coordinate 10,083, forward strand.
TTGTGATGGGAGATAACCGGCCCTCGTCTTCAGATTCGAGATCTTGGGGGTTTTTGCCTAAAAAAAATATCATTGGCAAGGTTCTTTTTAGACTTTTGCCGTTTAACGCAGTTAACCGATATTAAATAATATGGGGAAAAAACAACGGCTTCAATCGCCTCCGGGAATGCACGACATTTTGCCCGAAGACCAGAAGTATTTTGACAAGCTTTATAGTGTTGCTGAAAATTTGGCAACCTTCTATGGTTTTGAAAAAATAGAAACCCCGATTATGGAATTTACCGAACTTTACGAAAAAGGCACGGGTTTAGGCACAGACATTGTTCAAAAGCAAATGTTTTCTCTAAGAACTAAAGGCGGGGATCATTTGACTTTGAGACCTGAATTTACTCCAGGGATTATCAGGTCTTTCATCCAGCACGGCATGATGAGTTTGCCTCAGCCAGTCAAGCTTTTTTCCATTGGTTCAGTCTTTCGCTATGAAAATCCCCAGGCCGGCAGATTTAGGCAATTCAGGCAGATTGATTTTGAGGTTTTTGGAGAAAAGAGTCCGGCTATTGACGCTCAAGTTATTCAGGCTTTTTATAATCTTTTGTCAGAGCTAAAGTTTAAGAACCTGGTGATTGAAATTAATAGCATCGGCGCTAATTGCTGTCGTCCTTATTTTAAGAAAGTCCTGACTAGTTATTTAAGATCTCGCCTTAACTCTCTCTGCCTGGACTGTAAAAGAAGAGCAAGAGAGAATCCTTTAAGATTCTTAGACTGTAAAGAAGAAAAATGTCAGCCCATTAAAGCTCAGGCTCCTCAGATTATTGATCATCTTTGCGAAGAGTGCCATAACCACTTTAAGGAGACTTTAGAATTTTTGGACGAACTCGACTTGCCTTATCGGCTTAATCCTTATTTGGTGCGCGGCTTAGACTATTATACTAAAACAGTTTTTGAGATTTTTGCAGATGTGACTTTCCAAGATAAGACTTTATCATTAGCCTTGGTCGGTGGGGGGAGATTTGATAACCTTGGCAAAGTAGTCGGCGGTAAAGACATTCCTGCTTGCGGCGCTGCGGCCGGAGTCGAAAGAATTATTAACGGGATGAAAAAAAATAAGTTAAGAGTTTCTTCCGAGCCCAAGAAAGAAGTATTCTTGGCTCAGGTCGGAGATTTGGCCAAGAAGAAAAGCTTGAAGCTTTTCGAAGAATTCAGGCAAGCCAAGATTCCGGTAGCTGAATCACTTTCCAAGGACAGCCTGAAAGTTCAATTAGCTAGAGCGGATCGGCTTAATGTCAAATACGCTTTAATCTTAGGACAGAAAGAAGCCCTGGACAAAACAGTTATTTTAAGAGATATGAGAAAGGGAACTCAAAAGACAGTTAAAATCGAAAAAGCAGTTAATGAAATTAAAAAGTGTTTAAAAAGGAAAAAATAATTATGCCCTTAGAAGTAAAAAGACAAAATCGGGAAACTAGTCAAGGCTTAGTCAGGAGGTTTGGCCAACGGCTTCGGCGCAGCGGAATTTTAAGGAAAATCAGAAAAGATAGATTTAAGAGTCGGCCTAAATCAACCCAAGCCAAGAAAAAAGAAGCCCTAAGAAGGGAAGAGCTTAAAATAGAGTATCTAAAACTAGAAAAGCTTGGCAAGCTACCAACCAGAAGCAGGGGAAGGAGACGAAGATAATTTAAAAAAATAAAGACAATACTTTAAACTTTTTTCTTAAGATATGACACTTTTAA
>CAYTHH010000005.1:11912-40122 GCA_964437545.1 uncultured Candidatus Saccharibacteria bacterium
TTTTTCTTAAGATATGACACTTTTAAACTTTTTTCTTAAGATATGACACTTTTAAACTTTTTTCTTAAGATATGACACTTTTAAACTTTTTTCTTAAGATATGACACTTTTAAACTTTTTTCTTAAGATATGACACTTTTAAGCTTTTTTTCTTAAGATATGACACTTTCTCAGCGTCTTTATCAGGACTTAAAAGAATCCCAGCTCAAAAAGGCTGAGCTTAAAGTTTCAGTTTTAAGATTGGCGCTGGCTAGTCTTAATAACAAGAAGATTGAAAAAAGAATCAAGTTAAGCAAACCTGTTCCGCTTAAGGAATTAGAGCTTACAGACGAGGAAGTGATTGAGGTTCTTAATTCCGAAGCTAAAAAAAGAAAAGAAGCGATTATTAGTTTCAAGCAGGGGCAGCGGCCAGCTTTAGCAAATAAAGAAGAAAAAGAGTTAGCTATTTTAGAAGAATATTTGCCAAAAGCTTTATCTGAAGACCAGCTTAGGGGAATGATTAAAGAGGCAATTACTGCTGTGGGAGCTAGTTCGGCAGCTGATCTTGGCAAGGTGATGTCTAAATTAATGCCTTTGATAAAAAAAAGGGGTCGGGCTGACGGCAACTTAGTTGATAAGCTGGTTCGCGACCTTCTCTCTCAAGCAGAATAATGATTTTCAAAAGAAATTAAAGATGGATGAAAATTACTTTTTATTCTTTACCAGAAAAACTTAACAAAACTTTTTTAAAGAAAGTAGTTGCCACAGTTTTAAAAAAAGAAAAGAAGCCGAAGGCAACCGTAGAAATAGTTTTTTTAAGTGAAAACCAGATTGAAAAGCTGAATTTCAGCTATAGAGGGAAAAAAGAGCCGACTGATGTCTTGTCTTTTTCAAAAGCTGAGTTATTTCCGGGGGAAGATAAAAACCATTTAGGGGAATTGGCAGTTTGTTTTTCCTATATTAAAAAAAATACTAAGAGGCTTGGAGAGGAACCGCAAAAAGAACTAGCCAGGGTCTTAATCCATGGCATTCTTCACCTTTTGGGGTATAATCATAAAAGAGGCGGCAGGGATTCTAAGATAATGATAGCTAAACAAGAAACATATCTTACTAATATATTAACTTAAGAGTTTTATGGCTAAAGGTCATTTAATTTCCGGCCTAGATATTGGCACCAATTCAATCAAAATATTGGTTGCTTTGAAAAAACCCGGGGAAAAAGATCTGGAAATTATGAGCCAGGCCGAGGTAGAGAATTTCGGAATAAGGAAAGGAGCAGTCATTAATAGCAGTCAGGTCTCTCAAAAGATTATTGAGGCAACCAATCTTTGCCAAGAGGGTTTAGAAAAGAAGATTGAATCAGCCATTATTAATATTAATGGCAGCCATCTTTCTTTCTTGCCCGGTCGAGGATTGGTATCAGTATCTCGGGCAGATCAAAAGATTTCTGAAACCGATATTGAGAGAGCCCTTCAAGCTAGCCGTAATATTTCTTTATCTATTAACGAGGAAGTCCTAGAAACTTATCCTCAAGAATTCATTATTGACAGCCAGCCAGGCATAAAAGAAGTTGAAGGGTTAAGGGGAATCAGGCTTGAAGCCAAAACCCTGTGTCTGGTAGTTTTTTCTCCATATCTTAAGAATCTTAGCAATTCGGTTTTAGGGGCTAATATTGAAATTGAAGATATCTTGCCTTCAGCCTTAGCTTCAGCTCAGGCTGTTTTAGAACAAAAAGAAAAAGAATTGGGAGTGGCTTTGATTGAAATTGGTGGTGGAACTACTAATTTAGCCATTTTTGAAGAGGGTAATCTAGTTCACGCTAAAGTTTTGCCTCTGGGTTCTAATAATATCACTAATGATATTGCCATTATTTTAAAGATAGAGATTGAGGAAGCAGAAAATATCAAAAAAAGTTTTACCAGCTTTAATTTAAAGAGATCGGGATCATTGAAAGAGGCCCAAAAACAAGGTCAGGAATTTTCTAAAAAAGTAATTTTAAAGATTATCGAAGCCCGAACTAAAGAGATTTTTAGTGAGATTAATAAAGAATTGAAAAGGTTTGGTAAAAACAAACTCCCGGCTGGCATTGTTTTGACCGGTGGCGGCGCTAAGCTCGCCAAGACAATTGACTTTGCCAAAAAAGAATTAAAACTCCACTGTCGGTTGGGTCTGCCAAAAGGTTTTTCTCCTCAAATTGACGATCTAGCCTGGTCAACTGTTTGTGGTTTGGTCTTAGAGGGAGCCAAGACACTTGAGACAGAAGGAGGCTCTTCTTTTGCTGAAAAGGGAATTATTAAAAAGATAAAGGGTTTTTTTAGAATATTTATTCCTTAACCTTGTAGGAAATCGCCGGGGTTTTCGCGAAATATCAAAAGAGCGAAATATTTTCACCTAATCTAATCATGGTTATCTGGAATTGTCGGGCAATCAACCTAAGCATGAGAAATACCTCATTTTCTACCGGGTAAAAAAAATTCACAGACATAATTTATAACTAATGTATAAGATGAAAATTGTGCCAAGGATAAAAATTATTGGTATCGGGGGGGCTGGTAATAATGCTTTAACCAGGATGGCTAAGTTTAAAATTCCTGGGGTTCAGCTGATTGCCATTAATACCGATAATCAGGATCTTAAGAAAACTACGGCCGACTTAAAGATTAGAATTGGCAGAGAGATGACCAGGGGCTTGGGTACGGGTATGAATCCAGAATTAGGAAAAAAGGCAGCTGAAGAACAAAAAGAAGAAATCGAACTGGCATTAAAAGATAGCGAAATGATTTTTCTGACCGCAGGCTTTGGCGGTGGTACCGGGACTGGGGCGACTCCGATTGTCGCTAATATTGCCAAAGAGCTTGGCATTCTCACTATTGCGGTTATTACCAAGCCTTTTGCTTTTGAGGGTGCTTCGAGAAAAAATATTGCCCTCGATGGCATTAAGAATCTTGAGCAAAAAGTTGATAGCTTACTACTGGTTTCAAACGATAAATTAGTTTCCTTAGTAGATAAGGATACGCCTTTGACAAAAGCTTTTTCCTTAGCGGATGAAATTTTGCACCAGGCAGTAGCTTCAATTATTGACCTGATTTTAAGACCCTCTTTAGTAACAATTAGTTTTGCTGATATTAAATCAATCCTGAAAGATGCTGGCAAAGCTTTCTTTGGCCAAGGATTAAGCAAGGGAGAAAATCGGGGTCAAGAAGCCAGCCTAAGGGCCTTGAGTTCGCCTCTTTTAGAGATCTCTCCGGAGGAGGCTTCAAGAATTCTATTTAATATTAGCGCTAAAAATTTGAAATTATCTGAAATTGACATTGTTGCCAGCACCATTACTAAAAATATTCAGGCTGAAACCAAAGTTATTTTTGGAGCTAGAGAGGATGATAAGCTAAAGAGCGGAGAAATGAAAGTAACATTGATTGCCACCGGTTTTCGGGAGAAATAATGATTTTTTAAAAGAAAAGCCGTTTTAGCAACGGTTTTTTAGTTTTCTTTTTTATAATGGGTGGGGATAAGTCGCTTTTTTATGCTTGGATTATTAGGATTTGCCCAAAGTCTTTGGATTAGTTAAAATAAATAAATGTCCCCGCTTCTTAGCGGGGTCTCGATATGAAAAACAAGATAGAAAAAGTCCAAAAAAGGGATGGGAGCGTTGTTGATTTTAATACTGAGCGTATTGAGACGGTTGTTTTTAAGGCATTAACAGCCACCAATGAAGGCAATGGCAACCAAACCAAGAAATTGGTTGAAAAAATTGTCAGGATTATTAATCTTAGGTTTAAAAAAGATACTATTCCTCAAGTGGAACAGATCCAGAACATTGTCGAAGAAACTTTGATTTTAAACGGGCTGATAGAGACGGCCAAAGCTTACATCCTTTATCGAGAACAACGCAGGAGGATCAGAGAGGCGGCCACGAGAATGGATGAAGCTAGCGAAGCAATTGATAAATACATCCAAGAAGCTGACTGGCAAATCAAAGAAAATGCCAATATGACTTATTCTTTGCAAGGGTTAAATCAATTTACAGTTTCTTTTGTTTCTAAAAGCTATTGGCTGAATAAAATTTATCCTAAAGAAATCAGGGACGCTGCCATTGATGAAGATTTCCATATTCATAATTTGGAAATCCTGGCACCATACTGCATGGGCTGGGATCTTTACGATTTTCTATTGCGGGGCTTTGGCGGAGTCTCCGGCAAGATAGAGAGCCGGCCGCCGAAGCACTTTAGAACCGCTCTGGGCCAATTGGTCAATTGTTTGTTTACGCTTCAAGGCGAGGTGGCGGGAGCAAACGCGGTTTCCAATTTTGATACTCTCCTGGCTCCATTTATCAGATACGACAATCTCAGTTATCCTCAGGTCAGGCAGGCGATGCAGGAGTTTTTATACAACTGCATGGTGCCGACCCGAGTCGGATTTCAAACGCCGTTTTTAAATGTTTCTCTGGATATCAAGGTCCCTGGTTTTTACAAGAATCAGCCGGTAATTCTCGGCGGCCAATCCCAAAAAGAGACTTATGGTGAATTCCAAGAGGAAATGAATATGTTCATCAGAGCTTTTTATGAGTGTCTGATGGAAGGGGACGCCAGAGGCAGGGTTTTTACTTTTCCAATTCCAACAGTTTCCATTACCAAGGATTTTGATTGGGATAATCCGGCTTTAGACGCTCTTTGGGAAGCAACGGCTAAATACGGGGTTAATTATTTTTCCAATTTTATCCATTCTGATATGAATCCGGAAGACTTTCGCTCGATGTGTTGCCGGCTTCGTCTTTCAAACAAAGAACTTTTAAAGAGAGGTGGCGGGCTTTTCGGCTCGGCTCCACTTACCGGAAGTATCGGCGTTTGTACGATTAATATGCCGAGAATCGGTTATCTTTCCAAGACCAAAAAAGAGTTTTTTGAAAGATTGGAAAAATTAATGGATTTAGCAAAAGAAAGTCTGGAAATCAAGAGAAAGGCTCTGGAGAATTTTATGGAAAAAGGGCTCTATCCTTATTCAAGGCATTATTTGGACGGGGTCAAAAAAATGCGCGATAGCTACCTTGGCAACCATTTTTCTACCATCGGCCTTTTGGGAATGAATGAGGCCTGTTTGAATTTTTTGGGAGAAAACATCGGATCTAAAAAAGCAAAAAAATTTGCGCTCGAGATTTTAAATTTTATGAAAACTAAGATGGTTGAATATCAGCAAGAGACAGGTAATCTTTATAATCTGGAAGCAACTCCGGCCGAGGGTACTAGTTTTAGACAGGCCAAGATTGATAAGGCAAAGTATCCGGAGATTATTACTGCTGGCACTAAAAAAGTTCCATATTACACCAACAGTTCTCAGTTGCCGGTTAACCATACCGATGATGTTTTTGAGGCTTTAAAACTACAAGATGAACTTCAATGTGCTTATACTGGCGGCACTGTTTTCCATTTATTTTTGGGAGAAAAGATTTCCGATACCAAAAGCGTTAAAGCTTTGGTTAAAAAGGTTTTTGAAAACTTTCACTTGCCCTATATAACCCTGACGCCAACTTTTTCAATTTGTCCGAGTCATGGCTACTTGGCTGGCGAACACTTTGAATGTCCTCAGTGTATTATTAAACAGCCTTGCGAGGTTTATTCAAGAGTCGTCGGGTATATTCGGCCCATCAAGCAATGGCATACTGGCAAACAGCAGGAATTTAAAGACAGAAAAGAATTCAAGTTAAAAGCAAATCAAACCGCAATTTAAATATTAGTTGGACATCGCATCTTCGACTAGTTATTGAAGAGGTTGACGCCTCTTTTTTAATATGTTTACTTAAGTTTAGTTGTTTCAAAACCTATTTTTTTATTTTAGATTTGAGCAAAAGCTCAAGGAGGCAAAGATGAAAAATCCAGGAAGTCTGGAAGTAATTACGGGGTGTGTTCGTTCTGGCAAGACTGATAAGTTGATCCTTTGGTTGCGTCGGGTGGGATATGCAAAGAGGAATTTACAAGTTTTTCGGGTCGCTGTTATTGAAACTGATGATGATTTGCGGATCTGTTCTGGAGCTGGCACAGAGTTTCCGGCCGCTGTGGTTCGCGAGTCCGGAGAGATTTTAAGGCTTGTTGAGCCTAGTACACAAGTTCTTGCGATTGATAATGCTCACTTCTTTGATGACGGGATCATTTCTGTTGTGGAGAGATTAGTTAATAGAGGAATACGTGTCATCATGGCTGGATTAGACTTGGATTTCCGCACTGAACCGTTTGGGCCCATACCAGTATTAATGGCTAAAGCCGATAAGGTCGATAAGTTGTCTGCCATTTGTACGATCTGTGGCGAACCAGCTTATTGTAGCCAGCGCTTGATAGATGGCAAGCCAGCTTCCTTTGATGCTCCTTTCATGGTCGTTGGATTAAGCGATGTATACGAACCGCGTTGTCGTTTACATTACAAAATGGCGAAATGAAATAGCCAGGGGGAATAAAAACAAACAAAAAGGAAAGGGGGCAAAACCCCTTTTTGTGTTGTCTGGGAAGTATTATGTTATAATAGCTGAATGATAATAGCAAAACAAAATTTTGTTTCTCGAGGCGTTTCAAAGGCGGCTCATATATCGAAACTCCGTCTCGTTATTGGCGGTTTGCAAAAAACAACTTTGATAGATTATCCGGGCAAGGTAGCTTGCACAGTTTTTTTAATTGGTTGTAATTTTCGTTGTCCTTTTTGCTATTCTTCAGAATTAGTATTGCCGGAGAAAATTAAAAACCAGTCAAGAATATCAACAAAAGATTTTTTTTCTTTTCTTAAGGACAAAAGGGGTCTTTTAGACGGGGTAGTGATTTGCGGCGGGGAACCAACCATTAACCAAGACTTGCCAACCTTTATTAGTAGAATTAAAAAGCTTGGCTATCTGGTGAAGCTAGATAGCAATGGCTCTAATCCAGATATGTTGGCTAAGCTAATAAAGGAATCGCTGATTGACTATATTGCCATGGACATTAAGGCTATCTTAACAGAAGAAAGATACAGCCAGGCAATTGGTACGAAAGTAGCTTTACGGGACATTCAAAAGAGCATTGATTTAATTAAGGATTCAGGGATTGATTATGAATTCAGAACTACAGTAGTGCCTAATTTTCATACTAAGGAAGATATTATTGAAATGGCTAAAATGATTTCTCCGGCTAAAGCATACTTTCTTCAAAGCTTTAGGCCGGAAAAGACCCTTGATCCAAAGCTTGAAAAAATAAAACCATACAATAAGGAATATTTATTGGAGATTAGAGAATTGATTCAGGGATTATTTGGAACTTGCCAGGTAAGATAAGTTAATGAAATTAACGTCTAGAGGGAAATCATTTTTCTTGTTCTGTATTTCTTTCGTTAGCGGGATCTTTATTAGCTCTTTCACAACTACTCTTTGGCAGCTTTTATTGGCTTTTTTCATTTTCAGCCTGATTTTAGTTATTTTTTTTAAGACCAACAAAACATTTTTAATCATTGGCTTTATGGTCTTTATGATTGGAACTTTTTGTTATTCCCACGAAGCAAAAAAGATTCATGCTTCAGAATTAAGAACCCTTAACGATAATGGCGACAAGATAGCTTTAGTTGGAATTATCAATAGCGAGCCTGATTTAAAAGACAATAGCCAGCAGCTAAGACTGAGAATAGGTAAGGAGAATCTGCTAATTATTACTAGCAGATACCCTATTTATCATTACGGGGATAGGATTAGAATTTTAGGAAAATTAAAGACACCGGAAAACTTTGAAAAGTTTGATTATCAGAGGTATTTACAAAAAGAAAGAATTTATTCAATGGCAGTTTTTCCAAAAATAGAACTATTGGAATCAAATCAAGGCAATATTGTTAAACAAGCTTTATTCGGCTTTAAATCAAGGTTTCATCAAGCTTGGCAAAAGCTCTTGTCGCCGCCGCACTTAGGAATCTTTGAGGCTTTAGTTTTTGGTGAGGAGGGTAGTATTTCTAAAGAATGGAAAGAGAAACTTAATTTGGCTGGCGTTAGGCATTTGACAGCTGTTTCTGGAATGAATATTACCATTATAAGCTTTCTTTTAACCGGAATCTTTTTAAGTTTAGGCTTTTGGCGTCAGCAAGCCTCTTTGGCCTCTTTAATTTCAATTTGGCTTTACATTCTAATGATCGGCGCTCCAGCCTCAGGATTAAGGGCTGGATTAATGGTTAGTTTTCTTCTGGCTGCTCAGGCCTTAGGAAAAACAATCGACGGTTTGAGGTCTTTGCTTTTTAGCGCCGTGATTCTTTTAGTGGAAAACCCCTTGATTTTAAGATTTGACGTTGGTTTCCAATTATCTTTTCTGGCTATGGCCGGGATGATCATTTGGCAACCGTTTTTTAAAAATAAGTTGTTTAAAAAATTACCTGAGTTTTTCAAGTTAAACTTGGCAACGACCCTTTCTTCTCAAGTTTTTACACTACCGATTTTAATATATAACTTTGGCTATTTTTCGCTTGCCGCTCCTCTAACCAACTTATTATTGGTGCCGGTTATTCCTTATTTAACTATGGTCGGTTTTGTTTTTGGATCTTTGGGTATTGTATCTGCTTTTCTGGCAAAAATATTGTCCTGGTTTTTGTGGTTGGCAATAAGCTATATTCTCTTAATAGTCGATTTGTCTTTAAAAATCCCTTTTAGTTACATAGTTGTTGAAAAAGCATCGGTTGCCTTTCTTCTTTTTTCCTATTTCCTATTAACTTTGACTAGTTGGCAGATCCAGCCATTAAAGAACAGAAACTTTATTTGAATGAAGCTTCTGTTCTTACGGCGAAACTAACGAAATAGTTTCTTTTCATCCCAAGATTCTGGGGTTTGGAAATAAACCGTAAAATCTGCTAAAATAAAATATATAATACAGGACATATAAAACAAACGACATAATACGATATATTTAAGATAAAAGACATAACACGATATATATAAAATAAAAGACATGACAGAAGACATCTTTTCAAACCAAAAAATCTGGGTGGTTACCGTTGATATGGGTTATGGCCATCAGCGTACCGCTGATAATCTGAAACACTTGTCATCTGGAGAAAAAGTTATCTGTGCTAATAATTATGACGGCATGCCCTTAAAAGACAGGAAACTTTGGGAAAACTCAAGAAAGTTTTACGAAGCAGTTTCAGCTTTTAAGAGAGTGCCTTTAGTCGGTGGCCTGGCTTTTGCTATTTTTGATTTTTTCCAGAAAGTGCCTCAATTTTACCCAAAACGAGATTTATCCAAACCAGACTTCACCTTAAAGCAGCTTTATCGTTTGATTAGAAAGGGCTGGGGCAGAGATTTGATTGAAAAACTGAAAAAGAATCCCTTGCCTTTGATTTGCACCTTTTTTACCCAAGCCTTTATGGCAGAATTTTTTGAGTATCCCGGAGAGATTTTTTGTACTGTTTGCGATACTGATATGTCTAGGACTTGGGCGCCATTGGATCCTCAAAAAAGCAAGATCAAGTATTTTGCTCCAACTAATAGAGTAGTTGAAAGACTGAAACTTTACGGAGTCAGACCGGAAAACATCTTCTTGACGGGTTATCCCTTGCCATTGGAAAATACTGAAAACTTGGAAGAAGATTTAAAGCATCGCCTATTAAACCTTGATCCTCAGAAAAAGTTTTTTGAAAAGTATTATCCCTTGTTGACAGAAAAACTCGGCCCTTTTCCTAATCGAGCCGATCATCCTTTGACTATGATGTTTGCTGTTGGCGGCGCTGGTGCCCAAAAAGAAATGGCAATAGCAGTTTTAAAAAGTTTTAAGCTTAAGATTCAAGCTAAGGAATTTAAAATGATCTTGGTAGCGGGCATCAGAAAAACAGTTAAAGAATACTTTGAGCAAGAGATTGAAAATCTTGGCTTAAGCGGTCAGACAAAAGAATTTTTAGAGATCCTTTTTGCTCCTAACATAAAAGAATATTTTCAGGCTTTTAACAAAGCATTGAGAAAAACCGATATTCTTTGGACTAAGCCTTCAGAGCTTTCTTTTTATGCAGCTTTGGGCTTACCAATTGTTATTGCTCCAACCATTGGTTCTCACGAAGAGTTTAATCAGAGATGGCTTTTGCAATCTAATTTTGGTATTTTGCAAAAAGACCCGAGTTTTGCCGCTGAATGGACCACCGACATGATTAATCAAGGGCATTTAGCCGAAAAAGCTTTTAGAAGTTTTATTGGCGGAGAGAGTCAGGCAACAATTAATATTCAGAAAATAGTTGAAAAATGAGCTGGGTTCTTATTGCTATTCTGAGTTATTTCTTACTGGCTTTTTCAGCTCTAGGAGATGACTACTTGCTTTCTGGACCACCTGAACCAAAAAGCTATACTTTTTTCGTCAACGTTTCTGGAATTTTACTGTTATTGCTTGTTCCGTTTGTTAATTTTGTCATCCCCGATCAGACCCAAATACTGCTGGCATTCCTAGCTGGCGGCGCTAGCGTTCTGGCTTGTTTTTTTCTTTATTTTGCTCTGGAACAATTTGAAGCTTCAAGAGTGATTCCAGCTATTGGAGCGGTTTTGCCCTTATTTACCATGGCTTTAGTTTACATTCTTTTTAAGGAAAATGTTAATTTATCTCTTGAAGAATCGATTTCTTTTTTCTTGCTGGTAGTCGGCAGTATTTTAATTAGCTTAAAAAGAGGTAAAGCAATTTCTTTTAAAAGTTTTATGTTTTCCGCCATTGCTGCCTTTTTATTTTCTTTAAGCTTTGTTTTAATGAAAAACCTTTATCTTGTTTTGCCCTTCTGGACAACTTTGATTATTAGTCGAGTCGGAGCCTTTTTAGTGAGCTTGCTGTTTTTATTTAGTCCGGCGGTGAGAGCTGATGTTTTTCAAAAGAAGCCGACTTTTAAAAAGAAAACAGGCCTAGTCTTCATTGCTAATCAGGGCATTGGTACCTTGGGGGCATTGTTGCAGAATTTTGCCGTGGCTATCGCTCCAATCGGCCATCTGGCTTTTATTAATGCCTTGGAAGGAATCAGGTATGTTTTTTTGTTTGGCTTGTCGATTTTATTCTCAGTTAAATTTCCGAAAATAGCTGAAGAAAAATTATCTAAAGAAAATCTTTTTCAAAAGACTTTTGCCATTTTAATAATTATTAGCGGCCTAACTTTGCTAGCTTGTTCAAATTGAAAAGAATTTTTAAAAAAGTAGTTTTAATTTTTCTAATATTATTGGGAGTTTTAGTTATTTATCTTTTTGTCGGAACTTCTCCGCAAGCAGAAAACATTACCTGGGGAATTGATTTTTCCCAAAAACACGCTCGCGATATGGGTTTAAACTGGAAAGAGGTTTATTTAGCCTATCTTAACGACTTAAATGTTAAAGAAATTAAATTATCAACCGCTTGGGATTTATTGGAACCGGAAAAGGACAGCTATAATCTCACTGATTTGGATTGGCAAATTGATCAGGCGCAAAGACATGGGGCGAGAATAGTTTTAGTCATTGGCATGAGAACGCCGCGCTGGCCAGAATGTCATTTACCTGATTGGGCCAGGGAATTGTCAGATCAAGAGCGCCAGCAATCAGTTTTGGATCTTTTAGAAAAGGTAGTCTCCCGTTATCGGGATAATCCAAGTATTTGGGCCTGGCAGGTTGAGAACGAGCCTTTACTGGCTTTTGGCCAGTGTCCTAAAACAAATAAAAAGTTTTTAAAACAAGAAGTCGCTTTAGTTAAAAGCCTGGATCTTTTAAAAAGACCAGTAATTATTACCAATAGCGGCGAGTGGTCGCTTTGGTTAGGGACGGGGGATGTCGGTGATATCTCGGGCACGACTCTTTACCGCCGGGTCTGGCAGGGAAAATTGGGCATCTATGTTAATTACCCTTTTCCTCCGATTTATTATTACCGTAAAGCCGAGCTTATAAAAAAGCTTTTTAATAAGGAAGTGATCTGTACTGAATTACAAGCTGAACCCTGGGGGCCGAAGCTTCTTTACGACATTTCTTTAGAGGAGCAGGAAAAAAGCATGGATTTAGACAGGTTTTCTGCTAACATTGAATTTGCCGAGAAAACAGGTCTTGGCACCTTTTATCTCTGGGGAGGAGAATGGTGGTATTGGTTAAAAGAAAAGCAAAACGATCCTTCTTTTTGGAACGAAGCCCAAAAACTCTATTCTATAGACTAAAAGTTGCCTAATTTATTAAGGCAGCTTATAATAATTGTATTATAATGAAACGGATTTTAGCTGATCAATTTGGTCCAGCCTATGTGGTTGAAATTAATTCTTTAAAACCTCATTTTAAAGGGCTTTTAATCATTGATAACTTAGCTTTGGGCACGGGTAAGGGCGGCATTAGAATGGCTTCGGGGCTTGATGCTTTTGAGCTTTTCAGGCTGGCTAGAACCATGACTTGGAAAAACTCTCTTTTTGACCTTCCTTTTGGAGGCGCTAAAGCAGGTATTATTATTGACCCCAAGAAAGTTTCTTTAAAAGAAAAAAAAGAAATTATTCAAGCTTTCGCAAGGAGCTTAGCTCCTTTTGTTCCTAAATATTACATTGCTGGTCCGGACATTGGTACTTCAGAACAGGAAATGAAATGCTTTGCTGAAACCTTAGGTATTTGGAAAGGTTCGACTGGTAAGCCGGCTAATTTTTGTAAAGGTAAATCCTGTGGTTTGCCTCATGAATTTGGGTCAACTGGCTTTGGAGTAGCTAAAGCAACAGAAATAGCAGCTGATATTTTAGGATTTGAAATAAAGGGAGCTAGTGTGGCTGTGGCTGGTTTTGGCAATGTAGGCAGTTTTGCTGCCAAGCATTTGGCTGAAGCTGGAGCCAAAATCGTTGCTGTTTCTGAAAGAGAAGGAACCATTTTTAATCAAAATGGCTTGGACCTGGGCCCGATTGCTCATTTGAAAGAAAAAGGTAAGCCATTAACCGATTACAATAGGGCTAAAGTTTTGTCTCGAGATAAGATTTATGAATTGCCAGTTGATATTTTAATCCCGGCTGCTGTTTCCGACGTTATTAACCAAAAGAATTATAATAAGGTTAAAGCAAAAATCATTGTTGAAGGGTCCAATATCCCGATTCCAGAAAAAATAGAAGACAGGCTGTGGAAAAAGGGTATTATGATTGTGCCAGATTTTGTGGCTAACGGCGGGGGAGTTATTTCTTCTTTTATTGAATGGAGTGGTCGAGGTCCAAATGTTATGTTTAAAATCGTTGAAGAAAAGATTAAAAAAGCCACCAAGCAGGTTTTAACAGAAAGTTTAAGAAAAAAACGCAACCCTCGGCAAATAGCTTTGGTTTTAGCTAAAAACAAGGTCTTAAAAGCTATGAATAAATAATATGGAAAAACTAAACAAGATTTTTAAAAAATATAAATTCTTTTTATTCTTTTTAGTCGGAGTTATTTTAGTTATCTCGATTTCTGTTTTAGGATTTGCCGCTGGAGTGTCACTGGATAGATTGAAAGTAGATTATCCCTTAAGGCCATTAGTAACTTATATTAATCAGCTGACCGACAGTTTTTTAAGATCAAGAGATATTTATATAGAAAACTCATTAGTAGAAAGCCAAGAATATATTCCTCAAACCAGTCAAGAGCAGGCAATAATTAACGTGGTTAAGGATTATTCGCCAGCCGTAGTTTCTATTATTGTCAGTAAGGATTTGCCGGTAATCGAAGAATATTATGTTTCTCCTTTTGACGGATTTTTTAACGATCCCTTTTTTCAGATTCAGATTCCCCAATATAGACAAATAGGCACTGAGAAAAAAGAGATTGGCGGGGGATCAGGATTTATTGTTTCTTCTGACGGCATTGTTATTACCAATAAGCATGTGGTTTTGGATGTTGAGGCAGAGTATACGGTTATAACCACTGACAGCAGAAAGTTTTCAGCTAAGGTTTTGGCCAAGGATCCGGCTCAGGATTTGGCAGTTTTAAAGATTGAAACAGAAAAAATTACTGACGATAATGGCAATCTTTCTGATAAGCCTTTTTCAACAGTTAAATTGGGAGATTCAGATAAACTGGAGATTGGCCAGACCGTTATTGCTATCGGAAATGCTTTAGGAGAATACCGCAATACTATTTCTGTTGGCGTAGTCTCGGGTTTGGGAAGAACCATTACGGCTTCAGGCGGAGGATTGGTAGAAACCCTAGAAGATGTTATTCAAACTGACGCAGCTATTAATAAAGGAAATTCAGGGGGGCCATTGCTTAACTTAAGGGGTGAAGTAATTGGCATTAATACAGCTACGGTTTTGGATGCCCAGAGCATTGGTTTTGCAATTCCTATTAACTTAGCTAAAAGAAACATTAATCAGGCCATTACTTCGGGCAAGATCACTTATCCTTATCTGGGAGTTAGGTTGATTACCATTACTGATCAGATTCAAAAAGACAATAATTTGCCGGTTAATTACGGAGCTTGGATTACTAGTGGCAGTCAAGCCGGAGAAGTAGCTGTCGTGCCTGATTCAGCCGCAGATAAAGCCGGCATTAAAGATAAAGATATTATTCTTGAGGTAAATGGGGAAAAGGTTACCGCTGAAAATACGCTTCTTGAAATCATTCAAAAATATAATCCTGGCCAGACAGTTAAAATGAAGGTTTTGAGTCAGGGCCAGGAGAAAATAATCGAAGTTACTCTAGGAGAAAGAACAGAATAAAAAGAAAATTTACTTTTACGACACAATTTTGATTTCTAGTCAAGATTATTTAAGTTCTTGATTTTTAACATTTTTTACGCTAATATTAAGAATATGAACGGTGGAAAATTTACCAGAAAAGCTCAAGATGCTATTTTGCAGGCTCAAAATCTGGCTCAGGAAAAAAATCAACAGCAGATTGATGCCTTGCATTTATTAGGCGCTTTGCTTTCTCAGGATGAAAGCGTGGTTTTAATTTTGTTACAAAAACTCGGAGTTGATGACGACAGTTTAAAGAGAAAAATTGATCAGGAGATAAGCAAGATTCCAACCATTGCTGTTCCTCAGGCTTTTGGCCAGTTTTATTTAACCCAGGATATGGCCAAGGTTATGGAAAAAACCAAGCAAGAAGCAGTGAAAATGGCTGACGAGTTCATTTCTGTTGAACATTTCTTTCTAGCCTTGCTTGATGTGCCCAGCCGAGCTAAAGACATTTTAGAAAAAGCTAATTTTATCAGACCCAGCGGCGGAGAAACTACAATTGAATTTGGTAAGCTAGATTATGAAACTGCCCTTAAGGTATTGGCTCAAATCAGGGGCGGTCAAAGGGTTACTGATCCAGAGCCTGAGTCAAAGTATCAGGTAATAGAAAAATATGCCCGTAACCTGACGCTTTTAGCTAAAAAAGGAAAACTAGATCCGGTCATTGGTAGGGAAAATGAAATCAGAAGATTAATGCAGGTTTTGAGTCGAAGGACCAAGAATAATCCGGTTTTGATTGGTGAGCCGGGGGTTGGCAAAACCGCTGTAGTTGAAGGTTTGGCGCAAAGAATTATTAACGCCGAAGTGCCTCAAAGCTTAAGAAATAAGGAACTCATTTCTCTTGATTTAGGATCTATTATTGCTGGCACCAGATACAGGGGCGAATTTGAAGACAGAATCAAAGCCCTTTTAAAAGAGGTTAATAGGGCGGCGGGCCATTATATTCTTTTTATTGACGAGCTTCACACTTTAGTTGGTGCTGGGGCAGCCGAGGGAGCCATTGACGCTTCCAATCTTTTAAAGCCAGCTTTGGCTAGAGGCGAATTGAAAGCCATCGGCGCCACCACTTTAAAAGAATACCAAAAATACATTGAAAGAGACGGCGCTTTAGAAAGAAGATTCCAGCCTATTTATGTGGCTGAACCGACTATTGAAGACACAGTTTTGATTTTAAGGGGTATTAAGGGAAAATATGAGCTTCACCACGGAGTCAGAATTAAGGACTCTGCCTTGAAAGCCGCCGCTGACTTGTCGGCTAGATATATTTCTGACCGCTTTCTTCCAGACAAGGCAGTTGACTTAATGGACGAAGCCATGAGTTCTTTACGATTAGAAATGGAGTCTGAACCGGTTGAATTAGAAAACTTAAAAAGAGAAGCTCAGAAATTAGAGATTGAAAAACAGGCTTTAAAAAATGAAGCTGACAAAGCCTCGGTTAGAAAAATTAAAGTTATTTCCAGACAACTGGCTGACCTAAATGAAAAGATCAAAGCTATTGGCGCCAGCTGGAGAGGGGAAAAAGAAGTTGTTGATAAGATCAAATCTTTAAGAAAAGAGATTGAGCAGGCTCAATTTTCAGCTGAAACTGCTCAGCGAAATGGAGATTTGCAAAAAGTGGCTGAATTAAAGTATGGCCAGATCCCTTTACTTTTAAAACAGCTAAAATCTTCTGAGACTAAGTTAGTGAGACTGCAGAAATCAAAACCGCTCTTAAAAAAGGAAGTTGATGAAGAAGATATTGCCAAAGTAGTTTCCCGCTGGACCGGCATTCCTTTAATCAGATTAATAGAGGAAGAGGCTAGAAAGCTGACTAAGATTGAACAAATCTTAACCAAGAGAATTATTGGCCAAGACTATGCCATTAAAGCCATTGCTAATGCTATTAGGCGGTCTCGAGCTGGTATTTCAGAAGAGAACCGACCCTTAGGCTCCTTCATGTTCTTAGGGCCTACCGGAGTGGGTAAAACAGAAACTGTCAGGGCTTTGGCTGAATTCTTGTTCAATGACGAAAATGCCATGATCAGACTTGATATGTCAGAGTATATGGAACGGCATGCCACTTCTAAAATGATTGGCTCGCCTCCAGGCTATGTCGGTTATGACGAAGGTGGCCAGTTAACAGAAAAGATCAGACGAAGACCCTATAGCATAGTTTTACTTGATGAGATTGAAAAAGCCCATCCTGAAGTTTTTAACATGCTGCTTCAGATTCTAGAGGACGGCCGGTTAACTGACGCTAAGGGTAGGGTAGCTTCTTTTAAAAATGCCATTTTAGTGATGACTTCAAATGCCGGCTCGGAGATTATCAGCAAAGAAGCTTCTTTGGGGTTTACTCTCGGAGATGAAAAAGGAATTCGTCGTGAATCCTTAAGAGATAAGGTAATGAAATCTTTAAAAGATAGCTTTAGGCCTGAGTTTTTAAACAGAATTGACGAAATCATTATCTTTAATTATTTGGGTAAGCCGGAGATTAAAAAGATTGTTGATTTGGAACTAGGCAAGGTAGTTTTGAGACTAAAAACAAAAAAAATCGAGATTGGCTTTACAGACCGAGTTAAGGAATTTTTAGCAGAAAAAGGTTTTGACCCTAACTTGGGAGCTAGGCCTTTAAAAAGAATCATTCAACAACTGATTTTAGACCCTCTGGCTTTAAAGATAGTTTCCGGGGAAGTTGATTCTCAGCCAGTCTTGGTTGACGAAGACGCTAACAAGATAGTTTTTTCCTTGCCGATTAAAAAACATAGTCCTAAAAGGAAAAAGTCTTTAAATTCAAGCCGATGAGGAAAAACATTCTTATTCTGTTGTTAATTTTCATCTTTGGCATGGCTGGAGGTATTTTTGCCGACCAGATTCTTTGGCCTTATTTTGTCGTCAGGCCGCTTTTTGACAAGTATGATCTAGATCAACCGCCAATTTATGTCACCGAAAGGAAAGAAACGATTGTCAGAGAAAATGTGGCTTTAGAAGAAGCCATTGAAAAAGTTTCTAAGATAATTATTGGAGTCAGAGCCAAAACAACCAAGGGTTCGGGTTTAGTGGTGACCAATGACGGCTTAGTGGTTACTTTGTCAAACCTGATTCCGATTGGTCAAACCTTTAGATTTTATCTGGAGGAAGAATCAAAGCAATTCCAGGTTTTAAAAAGAGATGCAAAAACAGGTTTAGCTTTAATTAAACTGGATGCAGATAGGCTTTTAGCTGCTGATTTTAGCGACCTTGAAGACCTGAATCTGGGAGCAAGAGTTTTTATGGTTAGTTATTATCATGGTCAGGCAGGTTTAACTAAAACTGTTAGCCAGGGGATTGTTAAGTTTATTGGTGACGATAGAATTGAAACTGATATTCTCAAGACTGCCAATGTTTCTGGCAGTCCAATATTTGACATTAGCGGCAGACTAATTGGCATTGCCGCTGACAGCACCAGTAATTTAATTGAGGTTATTCCTGTTTCTCAAATTAAAAACCTGATCGGATCTTAAAGATAGCCACAGTTTTTCCACAACTAGCATTATTTTGTTGGTTGTTTTTATTTTTTTAAAATGCTTATTCTTTAAATAAATTTGTATGGCGATTATTGCTTTTTTGATTGAATAAATCTGTTAAATAGCTCGAAATTGAGATATCTAAACTCTTAAGCTTTTGATTTTTATTAAGTTTCACTCATTAATTTAAACTAACTGACAAATTATTAATTTAAACTGATTTAACTTAAACTTAACCAAAAACCCACGATCGTGGGTTTTTTGTAATCTTTCTGTTTTTGCTTTTGTTCCTATTCATTCTGCCTGTCTTTATTTATTATTTATTGAAAATCGTTATTAACAAATTGTTTACCATTTTTGGACGATCGTGGGTTTTTTGTAATCTTTTTATTTCTGTTTCTGTTCCTGTTCCTATTCATTCTGCCTGTCTTTATTTATTATTTATTGAAAATTATTGCCAATAAATTGTTTACAGTTTTTGGACGATCGTGGGTTTTTTGTAATCTTTTTATTTTTATAAAGGTTGTGATAGATGAGTTTTTGATACATTAATACAAAGATTTTTTATAGCTGTTGTCTGTCGTTTGCGTAAAAGTTTTCCACAACTGTTATTTGCTATTTGCGTTAGGAAATATAAAATTAAAATTAGAAATACTAATTTTTAGATCTTAATGAGGAGGAAGATAATTGTTTCTCTTTTAATTATTGCTTTCCTGGCAGTTGCCGGAGGCAGTTTTTACTGGTGGCAAGGCCAGCAAAGCGTTAAAGGGCTTAATGAAACTTTGCCAGAAGGAGTAAGGGTAAAGAAAAGTCTTTTTTCTAATGAATATTTTGTAGTTAATAATATTGATAATTATGAGTTTAGGGTGCCGATAGCGTGGGAGGGGCTCAGTACAATTGAGTATGTGGCAGAAGGGGAAGAAGAAATTTTTAATGGCACGAAAGTTACAGGGATTGGATTAAAAGGACTTAAGGGAGGCGCTACGGCTTTTTCTATTGATGTTTACCTGATAGATAAATTAGATTTAGAATTGATTGAATATGCCAGAGAAATTTGGGTTTTTTATGGATTAGATGGAGAACTAAAAGGGGAGACAATCAATGGTATTTCAATAGTGAAAGCATTTGAAGAAAAGCATTTAATGGGAACTTTCGTTTATTTTTTTGAGAACAAAAATAATCTTTATATCCTTAATAATGGCTCTGAAGAATTTATTCAAGAAATTATACTCAACGGTAAATGGTAAAGTATTCCTAGCGATTGCCTTAGTGGTAATCGCTGGTTTTTTATTTGGAAGCATTGGTTTTTCTCAGGTCATAGATATTGATAACAAGAAGATAAAAAAGATTGAAACATTTTTATCTACAGTTAAAATGGTGGGTAATTTTGTTATTTCTGACGATAAAATTAAATCGATTTTTAATGTTTCTCTTAGTACTGCCCGAAAAGGAGCAGATATTAGCTATGGCTTACTGGTTTTGAGCGCCATAAATGAGTTTGATCTCATAGATATGGTGATTTCTCAGCAATACAAACAAAAGGCCCGTGATTATTTCAATGAAGTTATAGATGAGAGAATGAATATCATTGAAGATGCCAGGAAGGTTGGTTATGATTTTAGCAAAGTAGCTTTTTCTAAAGTGATGGTTGGCAGTCCGATGAGCGTATCAATGGGTGCTCTTGTCTGGGAAACCATTTCTATTATTGATAAATCTATTGCTATTTTCACTACTATTAATGTTGTGCGTCAGGAAATGTTTTATGATGGTATTTGGCGTTATTTCGACTCAAGGAGATGGGGAGAATCGCATAATGTTGCTTGGGAGGATGCGAAAGCGGAGATGGGGATTATACTTAGTGGAAAAAGATTTATACATGGCAAAGATTTTGCGAAAGAAGATGAGAGTAAGTTGGCCCTCCAATTTGCAATTCTTTGGGATAAATGGGGTATATACACTGACTCGTCTGGAATAACCAAACAGGCCAGAGACGAATTTGGGCAAGAAATGCTTGCCTTGGTTAAAGAAGGATCTGAAAAATATGCTTTAGCAAATGAAAAGCCAATAATATCTTTATTCAGCAAGGCTAAATCTTTTTTTAATAAAATTACAGAAGAAATAGGCAGAATAAGCGATGTTTTAAGAGGTTTGGCCAGTCAATTTAGCCTCAAAGCAATCACCGGCTCGATTATAAACACCTTATTTCCTCAGCAACCCTTGGCTCAAAATCAATTTCTAGGGTCATCGGGAATAAGCGGCTTAACCATAACAGAGCCGAGTCTGAACCAAGAACAAATCGATGATTTAAACGAACAAGCTGATTTTTTAAAAGGTCAGAAGTCAGCTGCCTCAAAGCCATTGATTAGTCCGTTTATATCTCCAACCTTTTCAGTTTCACCAAGTCCATCGGTTAGTCCATCTTTTAGTCCAAGTCCTTCAGTTTCGCCAAGCCCCTCGGCTTCGCCGTCTCCGACTCCAAGTTTAACCCCAACTCCATCTCCATCTCCAAGCCCTTCAGTGGCAAAATGTGAAAAATCTCAGGGAAGTTTAGCGGCAAAGAATAGAGTAATTCTTAACGAAATTGCCTGGATGGGCACCACAAGCTCGGCCAGTGATGAGTGGATTGAGTTGAAAAATATTTCAGGAACAGAAATAGATTTAACCGGTTGGCAGCTTTTAGATAAAAACCAAGACATTAAAATAATATTCCCAAAAGGAGCTAAGCTCCTTTTTAATGGGTTTTTTCTTTTAGAAAGGACAAATGACGAGACAGTTACGGGAAAAGCCGCTGATTTGATTTATACAGGAGGGCTTTCCAATACCAACGAAGCTCTTTATCTCTTTGATGGAAGCTGCCAACTCCAAGATGAAGTTTTAACTAGTTCAAATTGGCCTGCTGGGAACAATTCTTCAAAAAGAACCATGGAAAGAAAATCTGACTTGAGTTGGCAAACCAGTTTTAATCCCGGCGGCACTCCAAAAAGCGAAAATAGCCTAGGATATGTTGAAACGCCAACTTATATCAGCAGTGGGGAAGGCAGCAATTCACCTCTACCTACTTATTTAAAAATTTTAATCTCCGAAATTCAGATCTTTCCAGCCGGAGAAAGGTTTATTGAGCTTTATAATCCTAATAATCAAAATATTGATCTGACCGACTGGTATATTCAAAGGAAAACTGCAACTGGAACTTCTTGGAATTCTCTTGTTTCTTCGACTAAATTTATTGGAAAAAGCATTCAACAACAAGATTATTTCTTAATTGCTAGAACAGCCACCCTTAATCCAGATATTCTTTTAGGAAACTTAACTTTATCTGAAAACAATGTTATTTTGCTGAAAAATCCAAACCAAGAAATAGTTGATAAGGTTGGCTGGGGGCAGGCCCAAGATTTTGAAGGAAGCCCAAGCACAAATCCTCAATCTGGAGAAAGTCTCGGCAGAAAATGGATTGAAGGAGCGGGTTATCAAGATGTCGATAATAATTTAACTGATTTTGAAATTCAACTTCCTACCCCCAAGGCTAAAAACAAAATTTTTAGCGATATTATTCCACCTGAAACCACTATTGATAGCAAACCTCCCAGCTTAACTAATCAAATTGAAGCCACTTTTACTTTCTCTTCCAGCGAAGAAAATTCTACTTTTGAGTGTAAATTGGATGAAAATGCTTGGGAATCTTGTCAATCTCCAAAAATATATACTAGTTTAACTGAGCTTGAACACACTTTTTCAGTAAAAGCCATAGATTCGGCCTCAAACGCTGATTTGAGTCCGGCTCAATATCAATGGCAAGTTGATAGCGTCTCTCCCCAAACTGAAATTTTAATTCATCCTCCTTTTCTAACAAACCAAACCCAAGCCAATTTTGTCTTTTCCTCCAACGAAGAAAACTCTACTTTTGAGTGTAAGCTGGACGAAGGAAGTTGGGAAACTTGTGAAACGCCAAAACTTTTTAACAATTTGCTTGACGGGGAACGCGCTTTTTATGTCAGGGCAAGAGACGTGGTTCAAAATCTTGATTCTTCTCCAGCTCAATATACCTGGATAATCGACACTTTGATTGAGAGCCCAGTTCTTTCTTTGGCAGATTTAGACAGCGATTCTTTATTTTATACAAATGAAAAAAGAATCAAGGCAGCTATTTCTAATGACCAGGAAGCTATTAATTGGCTTTTATCGGAAAGCGAAACAGCAACAGAAGATCCAAGTTCTTTATGGCAGAACGAGAGGCCCTTGGAGTTTATTTTGTCCGAGGGAAATGGCCCAAAAACAGTTTATCTTTGGATTAAAGACGAAAGCGGAAACATCGGCCTGGGAATCTCAGCTCAAATTATTTTAGATATTGCCCCTCCTTCTGTTCAATTCAGTTCTTTGGCCCAAATCCAACCCTTAACGGATTTCAGTATTTCTTGGTTAGGCAGTGATGCGACTTCTGGCATTTTGGAATATCATCTAAAATTCAGAGAACAATCAGAAGCAGAGTCGGATAACTGGCAAACTATTTTTGGACAGAATTATCAATTTTCCGGTTTAAACGGCAAGACTTATTATTTTAAAATTAGAGCTAAAGATAATGCTGATAATTTAAGCGAATGGTCGTCAGAGATTTCAACTAAAATCGAAAAGCCGGTTTTAGAGGTTTCTCCAACGAGTTTAAGTTTTGAAGCGATTGAATTTGGCCAAAATCCCGCCAACAAAGATTTAACGATTGGCAATATCGGCTTTGGAGATTTAGATTGGGAGATTGTTTTGCCCGAAACAGAATGGTTAAGCGTGAATTCAACCTCTGGCCAAGCGCCTTCCAATGTTTCGGTTTCAGTAAATACTTTTGGTTTGGAGGCAAGCCAGTTTCAAACAGAAATTAAAATTTCTTCCAATGGTGGCGAAAAAGAAATTCCAATAATTCTAAATTTACAAGAAGACACTATTCCGCCTCAGGCTCCGACTATTACTTCTCATTCCCAAGATCAAATTCTTAATTCTTCTCCAATAACCTTAATTGGCCAAACCGAAGCTAATGCTTTAATCTTAATATCTTTAAACTCTCAAAATGAGGAGGTTATGGCAGATGAAAATGGCGATTGGCAAAAAGAGATTGAGCTAGCAGAAGGCCAGAACGGAATTGAGATTAGGGCCAAAGATGAAGCCGGCAATGAAGGCCAACCCATTGCCCTTAATCTTTTTTTAGATATTCAACCTCCGGTTGTTATTATAAATGGACTTCCTGAATTTGAACCTTCTCTTTCTTTTGCTGTTGCTTGGTCGGGTGAAGATATTTTAAGCGGAATAGACGGTTTTCAATTTAGATATTCTGAATTTGAAGATGAGGAAAATTGGACTTATTGGCCGTCGGAAAATGAATATACAACAGCCGTTCAATATGATTTTATAGGCGAAGACGGCAAAATCTATTATTTTCAAGTCAAGGCCAGAGATAACGCCGGAAACGAAAGTGATTGGCAAGAAACTTCAACTCAAATTAAAATGCCCTTTGCTCAACTTTCATTGGTTATTAACGAAATCGCCTGGATGGGGACCGCTAATTCTGCCGATGACGAATGGATTGAGTTTTACAATAATTCCAGTGAAGACATTGATCTTGAAGGTTGGACATTAACGGCAACTGATGAAACTCCAGATATCGGTCTTGCTGGCGTTGTTCAATCTCAAAATTACTTTCTTTTGGAAAGAACCAACGACGACGCGATTTCAGACATTTCAGCGAATTTAATTTATACTGGCGCTTTGGAAAATGAAGGTGAAAAATTAGAACTTTTTGATCCTTATAACAATATGATTGATTCGGTTGATTATTCTTCCGGCTGGCTTGTTGGCAACAATGATACAAAGCAAACAATGGAACGGGTCAATTCTAACCAATCTGGATTAGATTCTGCTAACTGGGCAAGCAATAACTTAATTACCAGAAACGGTTATGACGCCGCCAGTCCGCCTAATAAGATTAACGGCACGCCTAAGTCAAAAAATTCTGTTTCTACTTCACCGACAACAGTTTCCAGCTTGCCCTTTAATGAGTTTTCCGATATTACTTTAACTTATCTTGGCAGCCCTTATATTATAAGCTCTACAATTTTTGTGCCTCTGGGAAAAACTTTAAACATTGAACCGGGCGTGGCTTTAAAGTTTGTTTCCTCAAGCTCTCCTAATCATGGTTCAAGCTTGCAAGTTAACGGCGTTTTAAAGGCAATTGGCCAAGAAAGCCAGCCGATAACTTTTACTCGCTATGAACAAAGCCCCGGACTGAATTGGCCTGGAATTTACTTTTCTTCCACTAGTCAAGATTCAATTTTGGATTGGGTAAATATTGAAAAAGCCAGAAGTTGGGACGCCGACCATTTTATTATAAAAGTTGACCAGAGTTCGGTTAATTTTCAAAACTTAACCTCGCAAAATAATTTTAATCGTTATGGAATTATCTTGAGTAATTCTTCTTCGACCATTAATTCAAACGCCTTTTCCGGATTTAATGATTCTAGCCAAGGCGCCGATCCAGCTGCTATTTATATTAAACAAGGCAACCCCACTGTTAAAAATTCTATTTTTGAAGATAATACTTACGGAATTAAGATTGAACAGGGAGCCAGCCCCATAATTGAAGGAAATTATTTTGAAGAAAATGAAAAACCGATTTATGCCTCAAGTTCTTACCCTTCTTTAGCCGGAAATCAATTTCTCAATAATGATGTCGATGGCATTTTAATCAAAGGAAATCTTTCTCAAGATACAATTTGGAAGGCAGGAATAACTTATATTATTGACGGCCAGCTAACAGTTGTTTCTGGCGCTAAACTGATAATTCAGCCCGGGACAATAATTAAGTTTAAATATAGTAGTAGCGTAAATAGTCGTGGAAAATTCATTGCTAACGGCACGATTTTAGCCGAAGGAACTCAAGGATTACCGATTGTTTTCACTTCTTCAAGAGATACGGCCACAGCCTTTACCCAGACTGCTGCCAACAACCCTGCTTATTACGGAGACTGGAACTATATTGAAATTAATTCTACCAGCCAAGGTTCTATTTTCAACAATATTATTGTCAGGTATGGAGGAGTTGATTCTGTCCAAGAAAAAGGCGCTTTCAGAATTCTAGGGGCTAATGTTCAGATTAAAAACTCTATTTTTGACAATAACCGAGTGGCTGGCATTTATCTTAGTAAGAAGGATGTTAGTGGTCCTGACGCTAGCGGCACTTTTGAAAATCTTATTATAAGAAACCATAAAGCGACTTACAACTGGAATAACCTTAATTCTGTGGGTCTGTGGATTAAGCAGGCAACTCTGCCAACCCTTAATAACCTTCAGATTACGAATAACACTTATGGCATTTATTGGCCCAATGGAACTTGTCAGGACTTAATTGATAATACTAGCTTGATTTTCAGTAACAATACTACGGATACAGAGTGCATTAATAAAGGTTGGTAAAAGAAGCAATTTATAGAAGTCGGATTTCTACAATACATATATGGAAAAAGATAAATTGTCCCGAGGCCTGACCTCGGGATATTTTTTTGTTTACGAGGGCAGATCCCGGCAGTCTTCATTGCCTAATTTTTGATTTTAGGATATATTTTTAAGATATAATCCTTTATTTTTTTAAATCCTAAGACGTGGATAAAGAAACTCTGATTCAGTTAACTATTGATTTATACAAGTTAACTTTACTTTTTCCAAAGAAAGAGCCTTTAAGATACAAGATCAGGGAGTTGGCCGATGATATTTTAGCAATATACTTAAAATCAGATCTTAGTGGCCAGGATCATTTAGAGCTTTGTTATCTTGTGGATATCTTAGACAGCTTTTTTGCAATTGCTGAAAAACAGAGTTGGGTTAGTGACTCAGAGCTCTTGAATATAGCTGAAAAATATGTTAATTTAAAGCAAAGACTGGAAGGTATTAGAGAAAGAGAACCAAAGGTTTTAGAAACAGTAACAGCAGAGGCTGGTATTGGTTTTGATGACTTGTCCAAAAGCGATCAAAGGCGAAATATGATTTTGGATATTCTGAGAGAAAAAGGCAAAGCCCAAGTTTGGGAATTTAAAAAGATTTTTCCGGAATTGAGCAAAAGAACCTTAAGACGGGATTTTGAAAAAATGCTTAGCCAGAATCTAGTTGAAAGAGTTGGAGAAAGAAACCAAACTTTTTACCAATTGAAACCAGTTAGAGAGACTAGTGTTATATAAGGTAGAAGCTTGATTCCTTACTTCGTTCAGAATTAAGAATCTGCATTGAGCAGAATCTTGATACTTTTATTGCTGGTAATCAGATAGGACATATGTTGGGACTAGATGTCCCTACTTTATTAACACTTTGTCCTATCTATTTGTTCTTAATTCAAGTTAAATAAGCTTATTAGTCCTACATAACACTTATATTCAATATTTTTAAAAGACGTGGACAATTTACAGAAAAAGTTTAGTAAAATTTACGATCAACATGTCTCTAGAATTTATAGATTCG
This sequence comes from uncultured Candidatus Saccharibacteria bacterium, assembly GCA_964437545.1. GTDB lineage: Bacteria > Patescibacteriota > Minisyncoccia > Minisyncoccales > GWA2-46-15 > GWA2-46-15. The sequence continues at coordinate 38,498 of CAYTHH010000005.1, forward strand.
CTTATTTAAGAGTAAATTCAAAAGATATCGCCCAAGATATAACCTCTGAGACTTTTATTAGGGCTTGGGATAAATTTAGAGCCGACAATCCCAAGTCTAAAGTAAAAAACTGGACTGGGTTTTTATATCAGATAGCCAGGAATTTATTAACAGATTTTTATCGAGAAAGAGGTAAAGTTCAGATTATTTCAGCTAGTTATACACCTTTGATGGATCCCTCAATGGGTTTGGAGGAAAAAGCGTTTTTAAGCTCAGAAGTTGAGCAAATTAAATCAGTTTTGTCCCAATTGGGACAAGAACAGCAGGAAGTAATTATTTGGCGTTATCTTGATGGTCTATCTATTAGGGAAATAGCTTCAATCCTTGATAAGCCAGAGGGTACAATCAGGGTCATCTGTCACAGAGCATTAGAAGTTTTGCGTAAGGAGCTTAGCTCCTTAAGGAGCTAAGCTCCTTTTGTGTGTAACGGTTTTAATGTTTTTGCGTCATTATTATATGGGGACAAACTAATTTTATTCTTACAAATTGCGTAAAACTATGAATGAAAGAAATTTGACCAAGAAAATTCAGCTCTTAAAGCAAATCCAGCCAGAAAAGGACTGGGTGTCTTTGAATAAAAGGCAGCTTCTTGGCTTTGAAGTTTCTGAGGTTAAGGCTAGTTTTACAGATCAAATTCTTGAGGTTTTCAAGATTGGATTTAATTACAAGTTAGCTTTAGTGCCATTAGCTATTATTCTTTCTTTAGGTGGAACCATTGGATTAAGTCAGGCCTCTTTGCCTGGAGATTTTTTATACCCAGCTAGAAAGCTGGTTGATAAAACAGGATATTTGTTTGTTTCTAAAGAAGATCAGCCAAAACTTGGTTTAGAAGTAGCTAATAAAAGACTGGAAGAACTAACTGTTATTGCCCAGAATAATCAGTCTAAGAATCTGGCTCCAGCCATTAATGAATTCAAACAAAGCACGATTGAAGCAGCTGACAAATTAAAGCCGGTTAATAGTTTACCCGAGTTAACCAAAGAAATTATTAAAGAAACCGAGAAATTCAGGGAGAATAAAGAAAAGATTGAAGCCTTGGGAGTTGTAGTCGGTGATACTGAGGAGTTAACTCAGGCTCTTTCCCGAATAGTGGAAATAGTGGAAGGACAAATTAATGATTTGAATGATCGATCTCTAACAGATGATCAGAAACAAGTTTTAGAGCAAGCCAAACAAGACTTTGAAGCTGGTAATTACGAAAAAGCTTTGGAAGGAATTCTGATTTTGAGTTACAACCAAGAGTAAAAAGGAAAACGGATCAAAATCACGCCATTTGTCAGATTTGTTCGTAAATTTGTTCGGGAGAGAAAAGGTGACAGTCACCGAGGAGACCGAGGAGGTAAGAACTTGAATAATTGAAAGCAAGAATGAAAATAATTAAAAACGCCTTAGCGATAAAGTAATTTTGATTTTTGAAGGCTAGTTGAAGCTCAAGTTTTTTTGAGTCTGTAATTCCGTTAAACGGGGTAAGTGAGATATCTCTATCCCGCTAGAGTGAACCAAATTAAACAATTGGTTCTGACGAGAGTTCGCTCAAAATATTAAGGGTTTTGGTCGTCAACAGCCACAAATAATAAAAGCTGTAA
>CAYTHH010000006.1:0-26100 GCA_964437545.1 uncultured Candidatus Saccharibacteria bacterium
GAAAAATTAGCGGAAATCATCAAAACAGAACTAAAAAATAGAGGGCATTTTGTTGACATTGAAAAAATCATCTCGGCAAAAGAACATACTTTTTTTGAATGGACAAACCTAAGAATGTTCAAGGGTGACTGCGATATTCTACCAATTAAAATTACCAACGCTTCTGACTACGACACGATTATTATCGGCAGTCCTAATTGGACTAGAGTCGCCTTACCAGTAGCAAGATATCTAAAACAAATTAAGGGGATAAAGTATAAGACCGTAGGTTTCTTTTCAACTACTTTCGCTCCACCAGTAGCCGAGTGGTATTTTCTTTCTGGCTATCTCCTTGATCTAACGTTTTCCGACATTATTAACAGAAGAGAAGCTCGCTTCAAGGCCAGCATAATGCTTTCGAGCACATTTAAGAACTGGAATATTAATTCAGACTATGGCAAAAAACTGATTAACGAATTCTGCAACGAGATGGAAGTTCCAATTCACTCAATTAAGAAATATTTTTTAGAAAAAAAAGAGGGCGATGGTATTCGTTTTTTGGCAGTTGGGTTTTCCTCGTTATTGATCTTATTTCTAGTCGTCCAGGCTATATTAACAACTTTGAGAATCAACATTTTCAGCTGGCATCAATATTTCTTAATAACCATTATTCTCCTCGTTACATTCTTCTTATTAACACCGATTAGAGGGCGTAAAGAACTGACTGTCTTTGGTAAATATTTGGGCGTATTTTCTCTTATCCTTCTCTGGACAACGATTATGAGCTTCACCCAACCAGATTTAGGCAGAATGGTTATTTGGGGCTACTTTTTTATCTTCACTCTAGTTGGTTTCTTTCGGGATCGAAAAACTCTTATTTTCACTGGATTACTGGCTATTTTAAGCTATTTATTACTATTCTTTTCTTATGCAGAAAAAAATGTCTTAATACCAGTGATGGACCTCGGCCTTATTCTCTCGACTCTCATTATTGTTAATTCAATCACCATTGGAATGCAAAAACACTTTATAAGTTTACTTGAAGCCCAAGAAGAAATAGAAGAAACAAAGGATGCTTTAGAAGTGAAGGTTCATGACAGAACTAAGGAATTAAAAACAATGGCTAGCAGTCTTGACCAACAGGTCAAAGAAAAAACTCAAAAACTCCAAGAAAAAGTGAAAGAATTGGAAAGGTTTAATAAATTAGTAATCGGTCGGGAATTAAAGATGCTGGAGTTAAAAAAAGAAATAGAAGATTTAAAGAAAAACTTAGAAGATAAATCTTAAAAGATTTTGAGCAAAACAGCAGTCATTAGTTTGAGTCATTACCTTCAATTCAAGGCAGCCATAAACTGGCTAAAATAAGTAAACTGCTCTCTCTAGAGTATGGGGTTATATTAGAATCCGTTTCTTCTCTTAGTAAACAGCACTATGGTACCTACTACACCAAACAGAAAACCTAAAGGACAAACAATAATTGCCATAATAAAAAAGAATGGCTCATCGCCTAAGCCAACTCTCTCCCAAAAACCTTGACCAAAAAAGTAAATAAACAAACCGTAAACAAGATTGTGTAAGATAACAAAAACAGGAAATCCTATAGCAGAAGCCCCTGTTAATAATAAAAACTTTTTAAGCAATCCCTTCATCTTTTTCTTCGCAGTCAAAAATATCAATGCCAATCCTAATACAAAGAAGACGGCCCAAGAAATAAACATAAAGGGAATTGTATATATCTTCAATGCTATCGGGATTAACGGAGCCAACATCATATTGCTCACTATTGCCACAAAAACTCCCACTAATGCCCAAAATATTGTTGTGACTGAAAATCTTTTCATCTTCTTTTATTTTACCAAAAAACTGCCTTTTTTACGAGGCAGCAAACTGGCTGTGTGCCCCGATCTAGAACCCAATTCTTGAAGGTAAATTTTACTCTTTTCCGGGGTTATCCCTGACCCGTCTCGGTCGGGTCAAAGAAACTATAAAAAGCCCGATAAATTAAAATTCTCTTAAAGTATTTTTCAAATGTTTCCTCTGGTGTTTGGTCTGTATTGTCAATATAATTATTCTCTCCAATAATCGGTTTTAGCTTCTCGTATTCTTTGTAAAATCGCCCTATAGAATCCTCGCCTGAAGTCCAGCACTCTCTTTCTTTGTCTCTTTTGATGACGGTTTCTAATGATGGCAGGATGACCTTAATAATCAGATTACTTCCGAAAGTTTTTTTAATTTCCTTGACATATTCCTCTTTCAAACCCACGTAATCAACTACCACGCTTTTTCCTCTATTGAAAATCTCTTTTGCTCTTCCCAATAACCGCTCTTCCATTATTTTTAGCTTATCTGGGTAGTTTTCAATTTCCGTATATATATCAGGAAACAATTCTTTTGCGATTTCGTCGCCTGAGATATAAGCACAATTGAAATTCTTGCTTACTATCTTCGCTAAGGTGGTTTTGCCGGTTCCTGGCGGACCAGCAATTATAATTACAAAAGGTTTTTCCATTTTTAATAAATTTATCGCACAATGCTGTGAGCCCCGGTCTAGAACCAAGGTTTTAAGGGGAATTTGGACTATTTTCCAGTAGCATCCGCTAATAAATGGAAGTGGAGGTAATTAACTGTTTGGTAGTAGGGACCGTTTGTATATATCTTGTATTGCGTAAGATTTTTCTCCCTGATAATCTGTCCAATAACTGCGTAGGCGTCAACAAGATACTCTTTGTCTAATTCGGAAATATCGCCAATATCTTTTATATCTTTTTTAGGGATTATTACATAATGAATGATGGCTTCATGTACTGGAGAATCCATGGCTATTGTTTTGTCAGTTTCTTTTACAATTAAAGGTATCAATCCTGGTAGCTTTTGAACCCCAACAGAACCGATTAAACCCAATAATTCATTCGGATTTAGACAATTTTCATCACAACAATCAACCGCCAAAAAAGACCGAGGCTGCACGTCTCTGAATAAATACCCACCGATTACTATTCCTACGATAAGAGTAATAATGGAGAATAATATAATTTTTTTGTTCATGTTTTTACTATAGCTGCCGGGGAACGATTCGAACGTTCATGAGATGCTTCAGAGGCATCTATCCTACCATTAGATGACCCGGCAATGCGCCTCATCGGCGTACCCACCGAAAGAGGCGGGTTACTTTTCCAAATACTTCCTAACCGCAATAACACTGGAGGTGCTTCCTAAGCCAATGCCTATTAAAAACTGAATTCCCAAGAGATTAAAAAAGTTCTTAAGGTAAAAGTTAAATAAATTAAAACCTCCAGTCAAACTGAGCAGTTTCGATGAAAAAATATAACTGAAAATCGGAAAAATGACCAGGGTGATCAAGACTGCCAATCCTCCGCAAATCATGCCCTGAACTATAAATTGTCCTCTAATAAACCAATTGGAAGCTCCCACCAGCCTCATAATGCCAATTTCTTCAGAAGCTGAATAAATAGCCAATCTAACAGTCACAAAAGTAATTGAAAAAGCCACTAAAGATAGAATTAAGCTGGCCAAAAGCCCGCTTCTTTCAAAAGTACCCTTAATACTATAAAACTTATCAATCACTGGCTTTCTCTGATAATAGTCAACGTTTTCAATTAAGCCCTCAAAGCGATTTTGTTCTAGAAAAGTAGTCACACTATCATATTTTAAAGTATCTTCAGCTGTCACTTCCAAAGAAGTTAAAAAGGGATTGCCGCCAACCTCCTCTAGGGCCTGAAGAATCACTTCGTCGTCCTGATACCTTTCTTTGAAATTGTCAACTGCTTCTTCTTGGGAAATATAATTGACTTTCTTAACACCGTCAATTTCCAAAAGCAAATCCTTAGTATTTAAAACCTCTTGTTCGGAAGTTCCTTCTTTAAAGTAAACTGAAATATCAATCTTGCTCTCCAAGGAAACCAAGAGAAAATCCCCTATTCCTTTAAAAAGAAAAATGGAACTGACCATGGAGACTGTCAAAAACATTACAAAAACAGTAATGATTGATAATCCCTGGCTTCTCTGAAAATTAAGCCAGCCATTTTTAAAAATTCTTTTTAAGAAGATCTTCATTTTATTCTTTTAAAAAATTAAATATATCTGTAGATTCTGAAAGAATCTTCGTTTTAAATAATGTATTTTCCTTTTTTAACATCTTTTAAAAGCTGGCCTTCCTCTAGACTAATGACCCTTTTTTCAAGATTATTAACAATATCTTGATCATGAGTGGCCAGGATAACTGTTTCTCCTAATTCATTGATCTTTAATAAGAGTTTAACAATGTCCCAGGTGTGATAAGGATCAAGATTACCAGTGGGTTCGTCGGCGATAATCAGTTTGGGTCTGTGAATTAAAGCCCTGGCAATAGCTACTCTCTGCTTTTCACCTCCAGAAAGTTCAGACGGAAAATGATCAGATCTTTTGCTCAGACCGACTATTTTCAAGGCTTTGGGAACTTCATCTTTAATCTGCTTGTCTGAAGCGCCAATCACCTCAAGAGCATAAGCAACATTTTCAAAAACAGTCTTTCTGGGCAAAAGCTTATAATCCTGGAAAACAACCCCGATCTGCTTTCTCAGCTCAGGCAAATCATGTTTTTTAAGCTTATTTACTTCAATATTCCTGACTGTTTTTTGTTCATCCGTAAAAGAAAAGAACACTCTGCCAGAGCTGGGCATTTCTTCTCCAATCAACATTTTAATGATAGTTGTTTTTCCAGCCCCGGACCGACCGGCAATTAAAATAAACTCATTTTCCTTGATTTCAAAAGAAATGTCTTTTAAAGCCTGGGTTGGCTTTGGATTTAAGTTATTGGCAGGATAAATCTTATTTACTCCTTGGAATTTAATCATTTCGATAATTTAATTTCAGCTTCAATAAATTCGTCTAAAGCGCCATCTAAAACTTTTTCGACATCGCTGGTCTCAATATCAGTCCTCAAATCCTTAACTAATTTGTAAGGATGGAGAACATATGACCTGGCTTGATTGCCCCAACTAGCTGATTGTTTCTTACCCCTGATCTTTTCCATTTCTTTTTCTCTTCTATTTTCTTCAAGAATAGCTAGTTTCGAGGCTAGCATAGCCATGGCCTTTCTCCTATTATCGGCCTGAGTCCTTTCTATCTGGCAAGCAACAGTAATTTTAGTCGGCAAATGAATAATCCTGACTGAACTTTCTCTCTTATTAACGTTCTGGCCGCCTGGCCCGGAAGCTCGGTAAAATTCAACTTTAATATCTTCTGGTTTGATCTTAGCTTCTTGTTCGCTCTCAATTTCAGGAATCAGTTCAATTTTAGCAAAAGAAGTATGTCTTAAATCTTGAGCAGAAAAAGGCGAAATTCTTACCAATCTATGAATTCCTGTCTCTCCTTTTAAAAGACCGTAAGCATTCTTCCCTTTGATCTCGAGCATAGCTGATTTAGTGCCGATTCTGCCGTCAGGGCCGCCGGCTTCGCCAAAAGATTGTTCCAAAACCCTTGTCTTAAAGCTTTTTGCCTGGCAATAACGCTCATACATTCGTAACATCATTGTTGCCCAATCTTGACTATCTTGGCCACCGGCCCCAGCCATAATTGAGAGCAAAGCATTATAACTATCATACTTTCCAGAAAGAAAAACTCTTAATTCTTCCTTTTTAATCTTTTTTTCAAGGTCAGCAATCTTTTTTTCCAGCTCTGAAACCACACTCTCGTCTTTGCCGAAAGCCTTTTCCATCTCCTCAACTTCTTTTATTTCTTTTTCCAAAGAAGAAAAGATATTTTCCTCTTCCTTTAAGAAAGAAAGTTGCTTTAGAGTCTTCTTGGCTAAATCTTGACCTGCGGTCTTCCAGAATTCAGGTTTTGCCGAAGCTTTTTCTAACTTTTCAATTTCTTGTTTCTTTTTGGCTAAGTCAAAGACATTCCGCGAGATCGCGGAATTTAATTGCTAAATCAACTATCTTTTCTTTAATAGACTTCACGTCAATTTAATTCTAAGGTATTATGTCAATTTAATTCTAAGGTATTATATTTTCGAATTTATTCTAGCAAAAATACATTAAAAAATAAAGTGCTATATATAACTTGAGCCGGAGGTGAGAGTCGAACTCACGACCTTCACTTTACGAAAGTGCTGCTCTACCAACTGAGCTACTCCGGCATGCTTTCAGCCTTATCCTAGCAAAAACAGCTTAAATAAACTAGATTAATCATATATAATACGACTATAACAGAATGATATACCAATAGTTATAGTAGTTAGTAAGCTAATATATCGTACTCGCTATAACACATTTAAAGTAAATTAGGTTGTGAAATACTTAAAGCAAATTAATATTAAAAACAAGATAATGCGTTTCCCGGTTTACTTTCCCGATGCCACTCGGGCTGTAATCCGTTCTTTAGACAGCCAAGATCTGCAGAAAGTTGGCATTGAAGGCATGATCTTGAATCCTTATCACTTAGCATCCCAGCCCGGAATTAATGTTATTAAAAAATTTCGAGGAATTAAAAAATATATGAACTGGCCTGGTTTTGCCATTACTGATTCTGGCGGCTGGCAATTGCTGTCATTGGTATATAAAGATCCAAAATTTGGAAAAATAAACGACCAAGGCGTGGTTTTTTACAAAGACTCTCTGGGTAAGAATAAGAAATACGTTTTTACTCCGGAAAAGTCAATCAAAAACCAATTCGACATTGGCGCTGATATTATTATTTGTCTTGATGATTGTCCTGGTAAAAATGCCAGCAAAAAACAAATTGAAATTAGTAATCAACGAACCATTGCCTGGGCAAAAAGATGCCAGATTGAATTCAATGCCCAAATCAAAAAGCGAAAACTTTCTGGTAAAAACAAACCTTTGCTTTTAGCTGTTGTCCAAGGTGGCAATGATAAGAAATTGCGTGCACGCTGCGCTAAAGCATTAGCTGAAATTGATTTCGATGCCTATGGCTGGGGTGGCTGGACTGCCAATGCCAAGGGCGGGCTAAATATTGATATTGGTAAGTTTATTGTTTCCCAACTGCCCAAAGACAAACCAAAGTTTGCCTTGGGCGTTGGCTATCCTTGGGATATTATTGAAGGGACCAAAGCTGGTTACCACATTTTCGACTGCGTCATTCCAACCAGAGAAGCCAGGCACAAACGACTTTATGTCTGGGAAAAAGATCCCAATAAAACAAATTTGTTAAAAACAAATTCCCGAAAACTTTTTAAATATTTTTATCCAGACAAGGGGAAATATGTTTCTGATAAAAAACCAGTCGATAAATACTGTGACTGCTTGCTCTGTAAAAATTATTCCAGAGCCTATCTTCATCATCTTTTCAAAATTAAAGATTCTCTATCCTGGCGATTAGCTACCATTCATAACCTTAGAGTCTACGCTAAACTAATTGAGATTTTACGAAAAAATGTTAAATGACAAATTAGTTGAAAAAATAGCCTCTTCTAAAAAATATGCTAGAGTTTACGACAAAACCGTGGCCAGAATAGTTGCCGACTGTTTGAAAAAATATGAAAAAAAACAGGTTATTAAAAAAGCTAAAAATATTCTTCATCAATCCTGGGGCGCTTTTAATTCCCAGCCTAATTTTAAAGAACTGTTTGAATCCATAGATAAGACTGAAAATCCAAAACAAACTGCTTTGTCTTTACTGAAACTTCAATCATCCACTAACGAAAGAATTCCCATCCTGGATGACTTTTATAAAAAGATTTTTGACATTACCGGCTTGCCTAAAACTATTATTGATATTGGTTCGGGATTAAATCCTTTAACTTTTTTCTGGATGAACCTTTCTAAAAATGCTCAATATTATGCCTTTGATATAGACAAAGACCAGGCCTGGTTTTTAAAATCTTTTTTTAATCTTTTCAAAGTAAAACAAGTTAAAGCTAGCCTTGGAGATGCTTTAATTGACGATTTTCCCAAAAGCGACATTACTTTCTTTTTAAAAGTTATTCCCCTGCTAGAGCGTCAAGAAAAAGGCGTTGCCTTAAAAATTCTTAAGAAACAAAATTCCAAGTTTTTAGTGGTTTCCTTTCCAACCAAAAGCATTTCGGGCAAACAAAAGGGCATGATTGACTTTTATTCAAAACAATTCCAGGATTTAATTAAAGATCAACCCTGGAAAACAAAAAGGCTCTTATTTGAAAGCGAATTAGTATTTATTATTAAAAAACATGCTTAAAAAATATTCTCTTTTAAAAAGTTTTGGTTATGCTTTTGAGGGTTTAAAAACTGCATTCAAAAATGAAGCTAATTTTAGAATTCAGCTTGTTATCGCCACCATTATATTGTCACTATCGGTTCTTTTAAAGTTTTCTGCCTTAGAAATGACCATTTTGATAACAGTGATTGGATTAGTCCTGATCCTTGAATTAATAAACACAACTATTGAAATTCTGGGCGGAGAAAAGATAACCCCTGAAATTAAAATAGTCAAAGACATCTCTTCCGGAGCCGTACTTCTGGCCGCTATTCTATCCGTAGTCGTAGGATTAATGCTTTTTACTCCTAAAATATGGGAAATATGGATATCTCTCCTTTAGCTGACAGAATCAGGCCCAAGTCTTTAAAGGAAATTGTCGGCCAAGGCCATCTCCTTGAAAAAGATAAACCGATCTATAAAATTATTGAAGCCGACAGACTTTTTTCAATAGTTTTTTGGGGACCGCCAGGCACTGGTAAAACTACCTTAGCTAGGATTCTGGCTAATGAAACCAAGGCCCATTTTGTAGAATACTCAGCTGTCACTGCTAAAAAACAGGATGTTTTAAGGGTAGTGGCTGAAGCAAAACAAAGACTAGAAACCTCAGATCAAAGAACCATTCTTTTTATTGATGAAATCCATCGTTTTAATAAAGCCCAGCAAGACGCCTTCTTGCCCTATGTTGAAGACGGCACCATTATTTTGATTGGTGCAACTACTGAAAACCCAAGCTTTAGGATTATTAGTCCGCTTTTATCTCGTTGCCAGGTTTTTGTTTTAAATGAACTTTCAGAGAAAGATCTTGAAAAAATTGTTGACCGGGGAGCTAAAGAGCTGGCGATAAAAATTCCAGCTAAGGCCAAAGATTTTTTGGTTAACTATGCTAACGGCGATGCCAGGCAAGCTCTCAATGTTTTAGAAACCACAGCCAAACTCTATCAGGAAATAACAGTTGAGAATATAAAGTCAGCTTTGCAAAGCAAGTTCTTAAGATATGACCGAGCTGGTGAAGAACACTACAACACTATTTCAGCTTTTATTAAATCAATGAGAGCTTCTAATACTGATGCAGCTCTCTATTATTTGGCCAGAATGGTTAATGCTGGAGAAGATCCCTTGTTTATTGCCAGAAGAATGGTGGTTTTTGCTTCAGAAGACATTGGCCTCTCCCAACCTACCGCTTTAGTAGTCGCTAACAGCGTTTTTAGAGCCTGTGAGACCATTGGCTACCCAGAATGTGCCATTAACTTAGCTCACGGCGTTACCTACCTTAGCCAGGCTAAAAAGGACCGATCTGCCTATAACGCTTACTTTACAGCTATGGAAGACGTCAAACAACATGGTAATTTGCCTATTCCCTTAAAATTAAGAAATCCGGAAACCAAATTAATGAAAGGCTTGGGATATGGTAAAAATTATGAAAAATATGACACTGGCAGTTTATTGCCTGATCAGCTTAAAAACAAGAAATACTATTTAAAGCCATGACAACAGTTGAAAAAGCAAAAACTTGTTTGCAAAAGAATTTAAGAAACACATAAGTTAATTAAAAAATAAATCTAAATAAAAACTTCGTAACAAGGCTATAGCTTTATTAAGAAGTTTTCTAAATTATGATTGAAACTAGTTTAATTTTTGAAAAGATTATAAAACTCTTGAAGGAAAATTCAGTTGATTTTAAGCTTTACGAACACGAGCCAGTCCATACTTCAGAACAAGCTGCCAAAGTCAGAAATATTGAAATGAAGCAGGGAGCTAAAGCAATTATCTTTTCTGCCGATCCCGCTTTCAGCGAGATAGGCGCCAAACCAATTTTAGTTGTTGTGCCTGGTGACAAAAAAATTGATACTAAAGCCTTTAAAAAACTTTATCACATTAAAGATTTAAAACTGCTGAGCCCAGATGAGGTTAGAGAATTAACTGGCCTGGAAATTGGCGCCATTCCCCCTTTTGGAAATACCATGGGTTTAATAACTTATGCCGATCAACTGGTTTTCGAGAATGAAAAGATTGCTTTTAATGTTGGCAGCCATACAAAATCTGTTTTAATGAAATCAAAAGACTTTAAAGATCTGGTTAATCCGATCATAGACAGTTTTAGTCTTTAAAATTACTAAAGTCGACTTTACTTGACCACTCTCCAGGCAAGCTTAGAATAGACCTATGGAATTAAAGATCCACCCCATTCAAGTTAATATCTTAAAAATCCTGCTTTTTGAACCAAAAGCTAGGTTTTCCAAATTAAACCTTCTGAAATTACCCACAGATCATTTTAACTTTCATTTAAAAAGGTTAGTGGAATTAAAATTAATTGAAAAAACAGATAAAAACAACTATTCGCTGACAACCGAAGGCAAAGAATTTGCCAATCGCTTTGACACCGAGACTATTGCTATTGAAAGACAGCCTAAGATAGGAGTTTTGATTATTGCTGTTAAGGGTAATAAATATCTGATTCAGCAAAGGTTAAAACAGCCTTACTTTGGTTTTTATGGCTTTATTACCGGAAAAGTCCGTTGGGGAGAAACCCTGATTGAAACTACCAACCGGGAACTTCAAGAAGAAACTGGCCTAAAAGGCAAATTAACTCTAGTTGGTATTAAGCACAAAATGGATTATTCTCAAGATTCAAAGCTTTTGGAAGATAAGTTATTTTTTGTTTCTAGAATGGATAACCTTAAAGGAGATTTATTAGAAAAGTTTGTAGGCGGCAAAAATCTCTGGTTAACAGAAAAAGAGGTCTTAAAGCTTCCAGATCTCTTTGACGGCGTTCAAGAAAGTATTAGAATGGCAAACCGAAAAAAATTAGAGATTATTGAAACTAAATATAAAGTAAAGAAATACTAACTAGTTCTATTTCTTTCCAGTTTTAATTTTCTTTTCAGTTTCCCTAATAGCAATCTTAGGCAAGCTGTTTTTAGTTTTCTTTAAATAATCAGCTACCTCTTTCTTATGGTATTTAATTAAACTCCTCAAAAGCCAAGATATAGCTTTAGTAATTAAAATATCTTTTTCCGGCTTTAACTTATCAATATTCTTAAAAGCAAAGTTCGATAATCTCTTATCATCAGACTCTCTGACTGCTTTAACTAATAAAACCAAAGAAGCTCGTCTTTTATGAATATTCTTGTCTTTGGAAAACTTGGTTAATAAACTTTCCCATTTCTTCCAGTTTCCTAAGATGTTTTTGGCTGAAAAATTAGACTGGCATAAAGAATCCACTTCCGACCAGCCTTTGGCATTATCAAGCCAGTTATCCAAAAGCTTTATGTCGAAGCTTTCTTTGAATTTCGGGGAAAATTCCAATAGCTTTCCAGCGACATAAATCTCCTGGTGGGATTTACCCTGATACAAGGAATTAAGAAGAAGAACAAATTCTTTTGGGGAAAGATGGGGATGATCCTTTAAAAACTTTCTAGCGATTTCCGCCCTATCTTTCGACGCTAAAGCATAATAGGTTTTATCTGTTCCCATATATCTTTTCACGAATTCCCTTTCTTTTTCAGATATCTTTCTGCTTTTTCTTCTTAATTCTTTTAAGATTTCTAAATGATGTTTGTTTTTAATCTTTTCCATAACGAATTAAAAGTTCGATATGTCGAGCTTCTGCTCGTCATAAAACTCTTTTTTAAACTTCTTTAAAAATTCTGTGCCACCAATAGAAAATCCTTTACTTTTGATGGCTTCGTCGATCGTCATCTTGACTATCCCCGTCCCTTCGTAGACATGGGCTTTTTCTAATTTAGTAGTAATTGGGGAAATAAAAACAGCGTGGTTTATTTTCCAGCCATTATATTTACCTTTTTCTAAAGTAATTGAAGAATAATTGCACCAAAAATCTAATTTTTCTGGAACAAAACCCAATTCTTCCATTAATTCTCTTCTTATTGCCTGATCCGATGTTTCCCCTGTTTCAATCTGGCCTCCCCACAAACCATATTTTTCCCCTATTTTAGAAGCGCTGCCTCTTTCCTGGAAAACAATATTTTCTTTATCATCATAAAAGATAACTATAGCAACATTTCTTTCTGGCATTTTGATATATTAATAATCACCTTTTATAGTTTTTTTCCTCCTGGTCTTAGTTTCTTGTCTATCCTTTTCATTCCTTAAAAGCCGGTTAATGTCATCTTTAACTTCTTCCAGGGCAATCCCTAGGTCATAATTTGTTGAAGTAGACCTGACCGAGTTCTTGCCGGGAATCTTTAATTCACACTCTGCATACCAAATCTTTCCTTGCTGATGGCGCCTGGTTACTTTGCCAACTTCAATCCAGGCATGAACTGCTTCTCCCAGCTTTGTGGCTTGGGGTTTAACTGGGATAATCAGCTTATCAAGAAAGCTAAGCCTTTCTTGGATATAGATTTTTGCCTGCTCATCAGGCTGAAAACTAGTATATTTTATATGTATTTCCATATTAGTTAAGTATACCAAAATGATTACAATCTAACCAACTTCATTATTATAAATAATCAACTATCTTTATCTCTTGATCAACAATTTTATCTTTTTTATCAAAAGAAAATGTGCCCTTAATTAACTTTTTATCAATTACTTTAGGCAACCAATAAATATCATCCTGCCACATTAAATCAAAAGGGATTTCTGAAACCAAGAACCATTGAGGTTTCATTTCCTCTGTTTCCTGTGGCTCTCCAATCCAATCTTTACAAAAATAAGTATGAACTTGCTGATCCCAATCAGGATTATGTGGAAAGAAAAAAGTAAGCTCAGCTACTTTATAAAAACTTTTAATGTCAACCTTGCCCTCTTCTTCGGTTTCTCTTTCCATGGCTTGTTCAATACTTTCTCCTTCTTTGACTTTGCCGCCAAAACCGTTCCAGCGATCTTTGCCAAAACCTCTTTTCTTCAAAGCTAAACAAATCTCTTTAACTTGATTCTCTTGCTCCTTGATTAAAAAACAAAGAGTCGCTTGTTTCATTTTTTAAACCTCTTTATATTTAGCTTCTTTGGGAAAAAGCAAAAGATAGGGATAGCCCATATAATTAATCATGATCTTGCCGCAATCTACTCCTTTTAAGAACTGAATCATTCTTTCTGTAACTTCTTTTGGATTAACGTCTTGATCTTCTCCCTTGTATTCAATTTCCACAAACTCGCCTAAACCCTTAACTGAATCCATGGCAATTTCAAAGTCCTTGTAAAGCCAGATCTTTCTGGTTTTATCAACAGTAATGAGAGATCTGAAGTTAAGAGCTTTGAAAGTTTTCTTGAGCTGATCCAAGTCAGTAATCTTAGTCTCATATTCATCGCAATAAAATGATTTTTCTCCTTCGTAATGCCAATTTTTGTAAGTAAAAAAATAACTGCCGTTGCTGTCTCTTAATCTCAGCCATTCAGCTACTGGCCTTACTGTAATAAAATCCCGATGAGCTGGAGTAAAATACTCATCAATCTGATGCGTTTCTAATTTAAACTCAGCGTTATCATTTAAAAACGCTAATAAAGAATCGCTCTTTTCAATATTTACCTGGATTTCAATCTCAATACTTTTAGGCATAATCTTTACCAGCAAAAAGTTCTCTAATAACGTCTTCGATGGCCGGATTTTCAATTGATAAGCCAACCACTAACAATTCTTGCAAAGCACGAGCAGTTAAACTGACAACTTGATCTTTTTAACCGTTAAAACCAGTTTCGGGTAATTGAATTCTTTAACTGGAAAGATAAAGACAAAATTTGTTTTGGAATATATTTACGATTTCGCTTAAACCTATTTTCTCAAAAATTCCTGAAAAGATCCACTCGCTGCGCCGCATCCTCGCTTAACGATTTTATTTGCTTAAAATAAAAACACCACAGAGGTGTCTTTATTTAGAACTATCTCTAGCTTGATTTATGGCCAAGGTTTGTCGTCAATAAAAATCTGTTTAAGAACGGCATTACCACTTTCATCAACAACGACTCTTGCCGCGGCCTCTTTGTTAAAAAAACTAAAGCCCTGGCCTTTTCCTTCGGGGATAAAATATTCCTCAATCCCATAGACAACATGAATACGCTGATTTGAAAAACCGTCCGATCGAGTTTCTATACCACCGCTCGCAACCTTACCCTTGAGAGCTATTTCTCCGCTAAGCGGTTTTGTTTTTTGAATATTCTGCGCCATCCAATACTTTCCACTTTGGCGCAATACTACATAAACAGTATCGCCATTTCTGATTTGTTGTCCACCAGAAATATATGAGTCGATATTAGAAATATTACTATATTGAAAAGTAGCATAATCTCCGCGCAACATATCTCGTGGATCAACTGGTTCAATTCGCAATAAAATATCCGTGCCCCCAGAAAGAACGAACACCTTAAAAATAATAATGCCGAAAACTATCACCACTTGTAATACTATCGCCAATATAAATTTTGTTTGTTTCGTTAGCATATTATAACGGGCAAGATGCCCAATATATCGTAATCGCTATTGCGGAATTTGTTGCGATCGAGTCTTGATATTTGAAATCATATATTTCCTGCCCCTTTCCATGGACCACCCAACTACAAAGAGTAAAATACCAGCACCGATGAAGAAAATGCTCTTATCAAGAAAAGTAAAGAACCAATCAAAGTATTTCACGATAATAAGAAGAAATAAAAAAATTGCGCCTAAATTTATTAACCAAGTTTCTTGCCTCAAATACCCTGAAAAAATTAAGCCAAGTAACTGAAAAAATATAACAAAATTGAAAATGAGAGCCCATAAAACACCGCCACTCGATAATTCTTGACCACCAGAGTAAAAATCGTAAGAGTTGCCCGCTTGAAAAAATAAACTTTGTTGCGGAAGCAGAGCAACCACCCCAAATAAAAGTGTTAACAGCACTACGGCGAGAAATTCAAAAGGAGACATTAATTTTTTGGCCATGGTATAAAAAGTCACTCCGGCAAGAGCCACCAAAAAGATAAACAGAGACAAAGTTATTTGCCATGAGCCAAAAAATGAAGCTCCTTTTGTCATATCCCCCAAAACAAAAATTCCAGGTTTTGTGGAAAGGAAAAATAAAACACTGGTTATTGAAATAATTCCGAGAACCAAATAAACAAGCGCAAATCTTTTCCATTTCATTTCTTTTTCGTGTAAATGTCCTAACGAATAAAAAAGTAATGCCACAAAAGCCAATCCAGCAAGAATCACAAAAGTCTTAATATCTTTTCCTTGTATCCATTCTGCAGCTTGCGCGCCCCACCAAGTAGTAATGCCAATCAAACCGAAAGCGAGCGCATAGAGGGTTTTTAGGTAATACGCACTGACTAAACCAAGAACAGATGTGATAAACAAAATAGTCCGCCAAGAAAATGGATCGCCTAAATCCTTATTAAAGGCAAGCAATGTTATACCAAGAAAGAAAATTGATAAGAGAATAAAAAATTGACTTACGGCATCTTCTTTAGAGAGGGCAAATTGTAAATACCATTCTTTATTACTTGAGGGGAGTACACCCCTTTTTTTACGCCGAGCAAAAAATACAATAAGTAGTCCGATAATAAAAAATATATTTAAAAAATACATAGTGTTTAATAAAATTCCTTAAGTTCCGATGGCATTTTTTTGCGAACCATCCACCCAGTTACAAAAGTGATAATTGTTGCAATAAGAAGTAGAAACGATGAAGTGAGTAGGAAAGAGTTATATCCGAAACCAGTAAAAATTCCAAAAGGATGTCCTACTATAACAATAATGCCAAGTGGAATTGCAAGATAAAACAAGGGATACGATTCAACTGCAAAAGCCATAGCAATAGTGCCTATCATCCACAAAATGAAACCGTCAGGCCAGTTGGCTCGAATATTGAACATTTGTGCGACTAAAAATATCCCTGCGCCATAGATTATCGAACCAAGCAAAATTAATGCCTCTCCTGTTTTTAAAAGTTCTGACTTTTCTTTAAGATACCACCCCGCGCCGTAAGCAATAATCATTGAAATAAGAATGATTGCTATTTTGATTGGCTTTGTCATTTCCAACCAGTTAGCGGCGATAAAAGAAAAAATTCCCGCCCCTACGAGTACGGCGGCAATAGTTACAATTATACGAATAGTCTTTTTTGACGTATCTTCTTTTTCCTGCTCTATACCAATTGCATTAAAATTTTCCTGGATAACTTCAATAGTCCATCCCTGATTAAGGAGTTCTTTATATAATTCTTCCTTTGTTTTCCCTTGAGCCAAGGAAGTTTTTATGTAATCAACAACTTTTTGGTCGATCATAGATTTAATTTAAACTTACCCACTTTCAGTATATCACAATTTTAGTATAGTATAGAATAGAAAAGCAAACAAAATCGTCAAGTGAGGACGCAGTAGAAAGAAATGATTGGAGAAAGAAATTCCGCCGCCCACAAAATGGCTGGCCAAAAATCCGAAAGTCAAATTCTGGAGCGGGTGAAGGGAGTCGGCTACAGATAAATTTCTGCTGAAATTTTCCGCAGCCCGCCCCTCCCCTTCGACTCACTACATTCGCTCAGGGTGCGGTCTTCGACTCCTTTTGCAAATTAATTAATTATCTACGCAATTTTGTAAAATATCATTCTGCTCTACTAGGAGCGGGTGAAGGGAGTCGGCTACAGATAAATTTCTGCTGAAATTTTCCGCAGCCCGCCCCTCCCCTTCGACTCACTACATTCGCTCAGGGTGCGGTCTTCGACTCCTTTTGCAAATTAATTAATTATCTACGCAATTTTGTAAAATATCATTCTGCTCTACTAGGAGCGGGTGAAGGGAGTCGAACCCTCGTATCTTGCTTGGGAAGCAAGCGTACTGCCGCTGTACTACACCCGCTGATTAAAATCCCAATTTTTCTAAAATCTTTTCTAAGAAGTTCTTCGCCTCTATTGATGGAACTGGCTCTCCTTGGTTTTCCGGCGGTAAAACTACAACTACCTTTTCTCCGGGCTTGGCCAACTGGAATTTTTCACGAGCTTCCTTTTCCAAAAAACTTTCATCAGTAACTGAAATAATGCCGTTTTTTAATTTATCATTCTTTTCTTCCAAAAAAGAAATTTCTTTTCCTAAAGTTTTTGTTTTTAACAACAACTCTTTATGTCTCTTAGCTAGCTGCCAATTGGAAGAGAATAGGATTATTCCAATTAAAAAGAAAATGGCGATAAAAAACAAGGGCATTAAGGAGGTTGCCGTCGGCTTAATCTTGGTTTTCTTTTTCCTTATTTTTGCTATCATTAGTTTATAGTGAATGAAGTCCAATATACCATTATATATTATGCTACTTATATATTATTATATGTTATGCTACTTATATACTATTGTATGTTATGGCTAAATTAAACCAAAAAAAACTTTTAAATACTCTTTGGAAAATCGCCATTAGCTTAATAGCTTTAAGCACGATTTTCCTGTTGGTCGCTCCCCTCTTCTAATCAAACTTACTAGAGGCTAATTCTTTAGCATATCCAAGAACACTTTTTGGGGAATGTGAAGCTGTCCCTTTTCTTTTAATTCAGCTTTACCTTTCTTTTGTTTTTGCAAAAGCTTTAATTTTCTAGTGTAATCGCCGCCGTAAAGCGGAGCGGTAACATCTTTGCCCTTAGCAGATAATGTTTCTCTGGCAATAATTTTAGCGCCGACAACAGCCTGCAAGGGCACAGAAAATAACTGTCTGGGCATGGTTTGCTTTAATTTCTGAACCATTTTTTTGCCTTCTTGATAAGCAATTGATTCGGGCACGATCTTGGCAAAAGCTTCAACTTTTTTACCAGCAATTAAAATATCCAATTTTACCAATTCAGATATCCGGTATTCAGATATTTGATAATCTGTTGAGGCAAATCCAGAAGTAACGTTTTTAATATTCTCGTAAAGATTGATAATCACTTCTCTCAGGGGTAAATGATATGAAATCAAAATCTTTTCCTGGCTCAAATGTTTGGTTTCAATATGGCTTCCGGAAAGCTTTGATAAAACCTCAAAAACCTGGCCAATATAGCTTATCGGAGTGGTAATCTTTAAAATTGTCCAGGGCTCGCGGGCTTCTTCGATCTGAAACTGCTCGGGCCAATCCGAGGCAGTGAAAATGTTCTTCTCCTCCCCTCTTTTATTAATGATTTTATAAAGCACTGACGGGGAAGAAATCACTAAATTTAAACCAAATTCTCTTGACAGCCTTTCGGTAGTAATTTCTGTATGTAAAAGCCCTAAGAAACCGCATCTAAAACCTCTGCCCAGCATTTCCTTTGTCTCTGGTTCGAAAAAAAGAGCTGCATCGCTCAACTTTAACCTGATTAAAGCATCTCTTAATAATTCAAAATTGTTCGGATCTTCAGGGTAAAAAGAAGCAAAAACTACTGACTTTGGCTCCTGATAACCTGGTAGAGGAATTAAATTAGTGTCTTTTGCTTTAAAGTCCTCTAACCTAGTAATGGTATCACCGACCTTAACCTTGCCAGGCTCTTTAATGCCGGTAGCCAGATAGCCTGCTTCTCCAGTTTTTAGAACTTCTGCTTTAGTCATTTCCGGTTTAAAATAGCCTATCTCCAAAACCTCACCATCAACGTCATTTAAAAGAAGATGAATTTTATCTCCTTTCCTTATCTCCCCATCAACAACTCTGATAAAAGAAATAACGCCGCGATGAGAGTCATACTCTGAATCAAATATTAAGGCCCTAAAAGGCCCTTTAGTCCTACCTGTTGGCGGCGGCACTTTTTCAACCATTGTATTTAAAAGGCTTTCAACGTTTTCTCCGGTCTTGCCGGAAACCAAAATTATCTTTTCGGGATCAATATCAAAAATCTTAACGATCTCCTCTTTAGTTTCCTTAATATTGGCTTGAGGCAAATCAATTTTGTTTATTACCGGAATAATCACTAATCCCTGACGCCTGGCTAATTCCAAATTAGCAATAGTTTGAGCTTGGATGCCCTTGGCAGCATCAACTAAAAGCATGGCTCCTTCAACTGCGGCTAAACTCCTGGAAACTTCGTAAGAAAAATCAACGTGCCCCGGAGTATCAATCAAATTAAGAATGTATGGCTTGCCGTTAAAGATATAATCCATTCTGACCGGCTGCATTTTAATAGTAATCCCCTTTTCCCTTTCCAAATCCATCATGTCCAAATATTGAGGCCTCATTTTTCCTTCTGGAATAGTTTTAGTTATTTCTAAAAACCGATCGGCCAAAGTTGACTTGCCATGGTCAATATGAGCAATAATGCAGAAATTTCTAATGTTTTCCAGACCAGACATTCTTATTCTTTAAATCGTTTTAATAATGATTCTTTAAAATAATTGAGTTCCCGAGAACCTAAAAAATAGCTTGCTAATAAATAAGCTAGCCCAGCCATCAGGCCAATAAAAGTTGTCTGAATAATAATATTGGTTCTAAGATTCATTAATGGCAGAATAAAGACCGCCATTAAAACGCTGGCTAGAATAATTTTTCCAGAAGATGCCAGTATTTCAAGTAATGATTCTCGGCTCAGTTTTTCTTTTAAAGATAGCAATAAAAGAATGAATTGAAAAATGGCTGAAATAGAAAAAGCTAAAATTAAGCCGATAATTGAAACATGAGCCACTCCTTTTAAATCGCTAATACTTTCGAAGAAACTTCTGAACCAATTCTGATTACTCAGCAAATTAACAAAAGTTATTGCCAGGCCAGCGTTTAAAATCGAAGAAAAAACAGCAATTTTTGCGGGTCGACGGCCGTCTTTAAGGGAAAAAAAAGTTCTAACCAGTAAATGATTTCCGGCCTGAGCAAAAATTGAAATGGCAAAGATCCCCAAACTGGCTACGGTTAACTTGACTGCTTCGCTATCAAATTTACCATTTTGCAATATTATTTTAACCACGTTTGATTTTAATAAGAATAAAAGAATACTTGAGGGAATGGCAAAGAATAATATTTGTCGAAAAGCACTAGAAAAGTTTTTGAAGAATTCTTTTTCATTTTCTTCGGAGATAGCTCTAGCTAGCAGAGGAAAGGTTGCCGAAGCAAAAGAAATGCCAATCAAACTTACGATTATGCCCTGTAAATTATTAGCATAATAGAAAATGGCGATTGCTCCAGAACTGATGGTTGAAGCAATGGCGGTTATTACTAAAAGATTCACTTGTTGGCTGGCAACTGAGACTAGTCTTGGCACTGCCAATTTAAAAATGGCAACCGAGGCGGGATCTTTGAAATTAAGTTGTTTTTGCCAGGAAAACCCGCAAAAAACAGCTGCCGCCAGCTGACTTAAAAAATATAAGAAAGCGCCGACAATAACTCCAATCCCTGCTCCCAAAATTCCTATTCTAGGAGATAAGAAAATAATTCCGAGAATAATCCCCAGATTATAAAGAATTGGAGCCATGCCTAGAGCCACAAATTTTTGAAAATATTGCAAAACTCCAGAGAAAATATTAGCCATACCAAAAAGAATTGGGCTCAAAAATAAAATTCTGGTCAAACTAATTACTTCTTGTCTTTCTGCCTCAGAAAAGCCTGGAACAATAAATCCAACTAGCCAAGGAGCAAAAAGGAAAAATATCACCGACAGGCTTACTAAAAAAACTATAAAAATATTTAAAATATTACTAGCTATTTCCCAGGCTCTTTTCTTGTCTTTAGAGAAATAATCTGCAAAAACCGGTAGAAAAGCGATACTCAGTCCTCCAGCAATCAAAAGATTATAAACCAGGTCTGGAATTCTAAAACTAGCTGCATAAATACTAAGCTCACGACCAGCTCCAAAAATAGAAGCTAGCAACCTGTCCCTCAAAAGCCCTAAAAGGGCGCTTGAAAGTGAAAAAACAGCTAAAATCCAAGCTGATAAGGTTAAATTTCGGCTAGAAAAATTGAAGGTCTTGGAAAAATTAATGCCCATACTTTTAACTTCTAGGGTTATATCCTCTATCTTAATATTTAAGCTCGAGATTGACAAGAAAGCTCAAATCCATTAAAATTTCATTATTCCAGCAAATTGAGTGACCGCTCGAAACCTTAGGGTTTCGGGAGGAAAGTCCGAACACCCGCCTTTACGGGCAGCAGGGTAGCGGGTAACGCCCGCACGCGGTAACGCGAGAGTTGCGACCAGAGACGTTCCGAGGCGAAAGCCGAGGAACGCCCTTCCATAGCTTTATGCGAAGGAGGGCGAATCTTCGAAGTAACTTGGGGCTTGCCCTGAGTGAAGTCGAAGGGTGAAACGGCTAAACACTTACCTGGGTGCAAGAACAAAGCTCGTCTGGATTTTCCCGCGGAAAATCACGATGAGTAAAAAGTAGTTCGCTCGATTCTAGAAAGTAATTTCTAGAGCAGAAAAATGGTCACCTAAAACAGAATTCGGCTTACGGATTTACTGGAATACCAAAAAACTCGTTTTTAAAGCGAGCTTTTTGTTTATAACCCTTTTTTCTTAAAGTATATTTTGGGAAAAGGAGAAATACCCTGCCTTTCTCGCAATAATTCTGTGGTCGCGCCACTAAAAAACGGCTCCTCTAAATTAATCCAAACGGGATTGGGGAAAACTTTTGATTTATCAAGTAAACGGAACACTATGCCCTCGGCAGCATAAGAGGCAATGACTCTTTTTACCAAATCTTCCTTTTGTTTCTCTAAGTCTTTAGTCAAACCAACGTGCCCGATCAGGTATTTATACCATTCTTTTAATATATTTTGCGGCACAATTGAATTTCTCTTAGAATTTAAATCATGATTAATCACTCCGAAGCTTCGTTCGTATTCTTCTTTAAACTTGCCCTGTAAGTCAGTATAAAGGACAACTCTGATTTTATTCTGTCCGTAAAAAATATTTGATTTCTTTTGTAACAGATTTTGAAAATGTAGAGAGAGTTTTTTGACGCGGTCATAACCGATCTTTTTTACAGAATCTGGGTATAAATATAAGGCATTGGTGTCAGCAACTAACATGTAGAACTTATATTTTAACCTTGACGCGTCCAACGCCTTTAATATTTCCTTAATCAACTTTGTTTTGGAAACTATTTTCGGTAACTCGGTATAACGATCAAGTTTCTTCCCGGCAACTACGGACTTTAGATCAATGTTAAAATTAACCCACTTCGAACCATCCCTTTCAGTCTTTATCTGCCTAGGAGGACATTCCCAATCGTAAAAAGAAACCGTTTCACGATTGATAAAAGATTTTTTAAAAATATTTTTGAGACGATTCTGAATTTCAATACTTTCCGCTTCGTTCCGGAAATATCTCATAATTATCTTTATACTATTTTCAGCTTGAGTGTTTTTCATATAATTTTATGCGAGGACGCTGTTAGATAGCGTCCTCGCTTTTGCGTTTTACCTCCTTGGATAAAGAACAAAAATTTTAGGGAGACGATCTAGACCTTTTAGTTTTCTTCCAGCCTCAATCTGGGCTGGGAAAACGCGTGTAGATTCGTCACAGAGTAAAATCTGATTAGGTATTACCCAATCATTCTCCAGCGCATCAAGGATCACTCCTTCGGCTGCATAAGACCGGATCACTCTTTCGGTAAAGTCTTTGATTTGAAACCGCCAGCTTGCCTGAAATCCACAATGTTCCATCAAGATTCGCTGTTCCTCGTCCACTATACCTTTTGGCAGCATAGCAGAGATGTCATTGAAAGGTCTGTTGAAAATATCGTCGTAAAGCTCTCCATAGGGTGCCGCTATCTCCTTCCAACTGACAACCTCGATACCCCTGCCAAATAAGCTATCAATCCTGTCTTGATACCATATGAAGAAATTCAGGAATATTTTTTCTATTTCTTTTTCTCCTTGAATCTCTAGGGTTAGCGGGTAAAGACGGCGAGGATTGTCATCGGCAAGAATCTTGATATAGTGAAAATTCACACCGCATTCCCGTGCCATCTTTAATAAAGTGCGTGTTTCATTCTCCGTATCTGCCAACCGCCTGCATGGCTCGGATTCTGTAAATCCTTCATCTCCTGACCCTAGAAAACGGCAAGCTACTAATGGCCTCACTAGATTCGGAATCCAAATTGAGGTTCTGGCCGGACAAACCCAATTAAAGAAAGTAATTGTCTGCCCGCAAGAAACTAATTCACGAATTCTCCTGGGATTTTCCGGCGATACCGCGCCGAGGCGCCTTACGTCTATCATTTGCATAAAACGATCAGTATTAGCCATTTCACTTCTCCTTTACTATAAGAATATGGTTTCTGGGGCCACGGACTAAGGGTGACCCCAGAAACCAGTTGAGGCGTTACCAACGGTGATCCAGCGAATAAAATTACATATCCACCAATCACTTATGGCCGCTCGAGGATTCACCACAAGACCTCCTTTCTAATTCACGTTGCCATCTGTATTCGGCATCCTCCTTTGGTGTCCGCGGTTTTTCGGATAGCGAAGTTTGATATGGTTGCCGCAATTTTTTTACTACCTCTTCTGCAATCTTTTCGATTATTCCTTTTAGAAAATTCTGGTCCATTTTTTCTCCTCTTTTGAAAGTGCTGGTTAGACCTTCGCGAAAGCGAAAAGCCCCTTCCCTAACGGGAAGAGGCTGGGTTTATGAGTGTTTTAAAAAAACATCAACGCAACCTTTTCCCGTTAGGAAAAACTACGCGATGATGAGAATTTAATCTTTTAAGCATTAATTTGTATCCATCCATTCCCCCATTAAGCCATTTAGAAACGCGTGCCACGGTTGTAGAACTTAAGCCGGTCTTTTTTACGATTTCAGAATAGGGTACTTTTTTTGCCAGCATCCGCGCCGCTTGCCATCTTTTGCCAAACTCAATAATCTCTTCCTCGGTCAATAAATCGCGAAAAAACCGCTTGGCTTCAGTCATGCTTTCAAGCCGTAAAATAGCGACGAATAAACTTTTTGTCTGTGAATTATTCCAGTTCATTTTACTTTATCCGATTAAAGCACTTTATCTAACTAAACAGAGACTAACAAAAGCAAAAACCTTTGTCAAGGCTTACGGATTTGCTGGAATTTAAAAAACCCGCCGTTAAGGCGGATTTTTAATTCTTTTGGCAAAGATAAATAACACTCTGCCCTAAACTCAAAAACAGCTTTGGGAAAAAGAAAGATTTAAGTTTACCATTATTAGATAAATTTAAAACATCAGATTTTTTTAAGATAATTTTAAAAGAATGTTTTTCTAGGATTCTTTTCAAGGTTTTGAAAGTAAAATACCTGATATGCCCCGAACTCTCTGTTTCGTTTGGAGACGTTTCAATAAAAGGGCTAATACCGAATAAAAGCAAAACTCTTCTGCCAAAAGAAGCTATATTAGGTGTTGAAATTAAAAAATAACCGTCTGGTCTCAATAACCTTTTGATCTCTTCAAGAAAGAAATCTGTATCATAAATATGCTCAATAATATCACCTGCATTAATTAAATCAAAAGAGTTATTGGGAAAAGGAATCTCTGATTTATCATCAAAATAGAATTTTTGTACATTAATACCCTTTTTGAATGATTCTTTAATTGCACGGTTACTAGCATCCAACCCATAAAAATTATTATTCTTATTCTTGATTGAAGATAAAAAACGCCCGAAATGACAGCCGATATCTAAAATATCCTTACTTTCTAGATTAAGTCGGTTAATAATCCTTAACATGATCTCTATCCTGGGATTATTTTTAAAAGCATCATCACCAG
The DNA here is from genome assembly GCA_964437545.1 of uncultured Candidatus Saccharibacteria bacterium. GTDB lineage: Bacteria > Patescibacteriota > Minisyncoccia > Minisyncoccales > GWA2-46-15 > GWA2-46-15. Next base: position 24,766 of record CAYTHH010000006.1, read on the forward strand.
AACGATACATATTTTCATAAATGTTTTTCATAAATAACTATATTGATCTCTAACTTATATTTTGATCTAAGACTTTGTTTTAAAAAAAATATTGATCTATTTATAAACTAATCAATAATTGTTCCTTTGAATTTCTTACCGGAAATAAGATTCTCAAGATTTTTCAAGTTTGTTCCGTCAACAATGAATGCTTTAATCTGTAATTGCTGAGCAAGCTTGGCAGCAATAGGATCTATGGGAACGCCCATGCCCGAAATCCAACGATTACCGATTAGCTTCCGATAATCCTTCCAGAAAAGTTCTTTAATTGGAAAAGTGTTTTTATGTTTTTTAAAATCCTTATTATAGACAAAAGGAATATTGCCGGCATCAATAATTTCTTTAACCTTAAATCTTTTCGCCAAAAGAACAGAAATATAATCAGTTGACCAACCCGGTTTCCAACCGGCAGCAATTAAAATTTGCCAATTGTTTTTTATCTGCTTTTGCGGATTGTCTAAAACAACAGGATATGCCTCTTTTCTAAAAATTGTTCTGACAAAATGAGCGTTTAAGCGAGTGGCATGAATCCCCAGCCAATCCTTATCTTCATTCGGGATACTAGTAATTTGACCTGCAGCTTTTTGGTAAACGCGGCATATTTTGCCACCGCCAACAACAATAATGAACTGGAAATTTTTCTTGATAAAACGGATAATTAGTTTTCTGAATTTTTTTAAAAACCGGGTATTAATTTTCCCCGGTTCAGGAACTATGATCGAACCACCTAGGGCAATGAGGATTTTTCTTGGTTTCATTTAATTTATTTTTAATAAGATTTTAAAAAAGTTTCTGTCTTCTTCTTTCCTGGTCTAAAACCTCGTTGGCTAAAGAATCAGCTATTGTATTCTTTTCACGCGACACAGAGACAAAACTTACTTTCTTATAATCAATTTTTAAATTCCAAACTGTGATAAAAAATCTTTGGATATTTTCATCTAAAATCTTGTATTTGCCGCTAAGCTGGCTGACTAAGAGTTCAGAATCTGATCTTATTTCTATCTCAAGATCAGCTATTTTCTTTTTGCCAATAAGGCTTTTAATTTTCTTTAAAGCAAAAATAACTGCTTCGTATTCGGCCTGATTATTAGTGGCTTTGCCAATTACCTGGCCATATTTCTTAATCTCCTTGCCTTTCTCGTCACAAATTAAAACTCCGATTGAGGCTGGTCCCGGATTGCCCCTTGAAGCCCCATCAGTATAGACAATAAGTTTTTTCATTCTATTCCTTTTAAAAATTTAATATGTCTGTAGATTCTGAAAGAATCTTCATTTTATTCATTAGTTATAAATATG
>CAYTHH010000006.1:26200-28328 GCA_964437545.1 uncultured Candidatus Saccharibacteria bacterium
ATTTTATTCATTAGTTATAAATATGTCTGTAGATTCTGAAAGAATCTTCATTTTATTCATTTTAAAGGAGCTAAGCTCCTTTGCTCTTAAAATATTTTACTAAACATTCTTTTATTTTTTCTCTATTTTTGTCCTCAAAATAAAAACCACCGACAGCTTGATGGCCACCATATTTTCTTAAAAACTTAGCACAACTTGAAATTGCCCCAATGCCATTTTCATCCAAAGGCATGCGATAGGATCCCCAATTTTCTTTTTTCTCTTTAGTAAAGATAAAGGTTGGCTTCATAAAAAAAACGCTAGTTCTAGAGGCAACTACCGATAAGATCGGAAAAGGGCAATCGCTCAAATCTTCAAAAATAATCGGCAGCTCGTTAATTTTGGGATTAATTTTAGCTTTTAGCTCTTCCATAAAGAAAGCTATTTTCTCTTGTCTGTCTGAAGCCATTTTTAAGAGCTCTTCTAAACGCAAATTGGCTTCTTCTTCGTTTTTAGAATTTAGAAGAAGATAAATTTTATTTAAATAATCATCCTCCTTATTCGTAATATTGGTAATCCTGCCGATCTTAGTAACAATCTCTCTGGTCGAAATACAATTTTTAATCACTTCGGAAGCAAAAAGAGCTTTAATACCTGGGCGCCAGCTATTTTCCAATAATGGCAAGCCTTCCTTTAAAATTTTCTTGTTTTCACCAACTTCAGGAACAAGATCAATTAAGGTAGCTAAAGCGGCTAAACCTAAAATATCTTCTTTAAGGACTCCGGAAAATCTTTTAGCGAGCATTTTTTCTGCGATTTTAAGAGCTAAACCAGCCGCGGCTAAATAGTAAAAAGGAGAATCCTCACTCTGCTGTTTCGGATTAATAAGAATTTTAATCTTTGGCATTTCAAAAATATCATGATGATCAATAACAATTACTTCAAAACCAAGTTTTTTAGCCGCCTCAATCTCCTTAACATTACTGGTTCCACAATCTAAAGCAATAATTAAAGCCGGTGCCCTATCTTTTAAAAGCTCTAAGCCCTCAAGGTTAATACCTTGTTCTGCTCTTTTCCTGTCAGAAAAGTAAATAATCGGCGACCGACCGCCGAGATTATCAATGACTTGCTTTAAGATAATAACTGACACAGCTCCGTCCATGTCAGAATCCCCATAAAGAACAATCTGCTCTTTATTTTTAAAAGCTTTTGTTAATCTCCTAACTAATTTTTCAAAATCCTTAATTTCTTCCATAACGCGTAACGATAGCTATTAGAATTAATCCAGCATTTCAATACCGGGCATCTTTTCTCCAGATAAGAACACTAATAAAGCATCGCCTCCTGTTGATAAATGGCTAAATTTAGTCTCTAATCCTAATTGATTAATAAACCATGAAGTTTCGCCGCCCCCAGCAACAGAAAAGGCTTGGCTTTTAATAATCGCCTTAATGATTTCTCGAGTTCCCAGAGAAAACTCTTTATTCTCAATCTTTCCCAATGGTCCTGACCAAAAAATAGTTTTAGCGCCAAGAATCTTTTGTTTAAAAATCTTTATGGTTTCGGGACCAATATCTAATCCTTGATTAGAATCCAGCGAAACAACAATTTTTCCTGACAGTCCAAATTGAAAACCGTGCTTTTGCAGCTCGTTAGTAACCAGATTTCCCAAAAGAATAAAGTCTGCCCGATCAATAAAACTATTGATAAATTTTATCTTTGTTTTAATTCCTTTGGGTAGGCCAGCCAAAATTACAACCAAAGGACTATCTGGATTATCCTTAATCTTATTTAAAGCCCTGACTTCTTTATCTAATAAGAGACCAGCGCCGCAAGGCAAGTATTTGGCCACTTTAAAAGAAGCGTGATTACGGTGAGAAGAAGCAAAAGCATCATTTAAAAAAATGTCTCCGAGCCGAACCAGCTTTTTCGTAAAAGCGAGGTCGCCTTTTTCTTCTTCTGGATGAAACCTAAGATTCTCCAGCAACAATATTTCTCCTGGCCGCATTTGTTTGGTCCAACTCTCAATATCCCTACCAATACAATCTTTGGCCTTGATAACGGACAGATCAAGATACTGTAAAAGGTTTTCCTGAACCCTATCAAGTCTAAACCTATCAACTACCTTACCGGCCGGCTCCCCTAAATG
>CAYTHH010000007.1:0-27908 GCA_964437545.1 uncultured Candidatus Saccharibacteria bacterium
ATCTCTCCTTAGTTAAAATTAGGGATGGGCGAGGTGCCCCGAGGTCTGACCTCGGAACGATTGAAAAATTGCCAAAGAGGCGGTCTGCCCTATAGTGTCTACTGAAGGTGGATTACTATCGGGATTTTTTGGTAGAATGAAAAAGATGTTTATTAGCGATTTTTTTTATTCTAGGTTATACTTTTAAAAGTTACACATTTTAAAGGTCGGATTATTTATATCTTAAATCAAAAGTTTAAAATTATGCCAAACAAAACACTTTCAGAAGAAGCCCAATGGTTTTTGACAAACCTTCAAAGATTACAGGATGATTTTGCCGAATCGGTTGGAGGTCAAATTGTGACAACAGATAAAGAGGGAAATTTAGTAACAAAAATGAGCGGAGCTCAAAGAGTTTGTCAATTAATTATGACAACTGAACAGGGAAAGAAGAATTGTGAAGAATGCTATAAAATGGCTCTCGGTTTGGTTAAAACCCAAAAGGAGTCTGCCTTTATTGATTGTTATGCGGGTTATGCTTCTTTATGGGTGCCAATTAAGATTAAAGGAGAAATAGTCGGTTCAATTACTGGTTGCGGAGGAAGATATGAGAAAGGAAAGAGTAAAGAAGAATTAATCAAAGAATTTTCCAAATTAGCAGATGATTTGGGAATTTCAGATAAAGAGGATTTTCTAAAAGCAGCAATAGATGAGATTCAACCTGTTACAGAAGAAGAAATGAAAAAAAGAGCAGAAAGGTTAGCTAAATTAATAGGAGTTTTAAGTGAAGAAACTGCGTTAGGGGAAGTATTTAAAGTTTAGTATTTAAATTTAATAATTGAAAATATATTTTTCCTCAGAAAAGGTTTTTTATATTTTTATAAAATAATAGTGCTAAATAAGCCGTTTTTTAATTCAAAAAATTACTAAACAAGTTCTAATAAAGTCTGTTCCCGGAGCTGTTTGCGGATAATACAAATTACCGTCTGTTATTTAAGGCGGTTTTTTGGTAAAATCAAAGAAAGCTATGGAAATATTCAAAGCAGAATTTGTTAAAGGTGTCATCGGGAATGATTATGGTTTAGGAGATAATTTGCCACATCTGGCTTTTTTTGGTCGCTCCAATGCGGGAAAATCAAGCGTGATTAATTCCTTAGTCGGCAGAAAAAATTTTGTCAAAGTGAGTAAGATGCCGGGGAAAACGCGTCAGGCAAATTTCTTTTGCATCAATGATTCTTTTTATCTTGTTGACTTTCCCGGATACGGCTATGCAAAATGTTCGATCTTGGAGCGTAATAAAATGATTAAAAGAGCTCTTTGGTATGTGGAGTTTTCCAATGTGAGACCCAAAGCAGTTTTCTTAATTATTGATGCTAATGTAGGCTTGACTGCTCTTGACCGGGAAATGATAGGAATCCTTCAGGAAAACAACCATCAAATTGTTATTGTTGCCAATAAAATTGATAGATTAACTAAAAGCGTTATAGAAAAACAGCTTTCTTTGATCCAAGAAGAAGCATGTCATATACCTGTTTTAAGATATTCGGCCAGAATAAACGAAGGGAAAGATCAGTTAATTAAAAAAATAGAGAGTTTTATATAATTTTTAACTTCATGGTTATAAGAAAATTTGAATTTTAGAGAGAGCTAAAGAATTGCTAAGGGATGAGTTTTTTGTCAGAATAAAGATGATAATAAGCTAATAATTTAAGACATGAAAAAGATATTAAAAACTATTTTTATAATGTTAGGCATTATTTTTATTATCCTTGTTGTTGCCGCTGTTCTTTTTATTATTTTTGATCCATTTAATTTAAAGTCACTTTTACCTAATTTATTGATTAATCCTAAGCTCAATGTTCCAACTTCCACCGAAGGAAGTGATAAGCATCCCTTACTTAATGAAGAACAAGAAAAGTTATTAGAAACAATCGGCATTGATGTCGGGAGTTTACCCACAGAAGTGACCCCTGAAATGGAAAAGTGTTTTATAGAAACATTGGGCGCAGAGCGGGTAAAAGAAATAATGGAGGGTGCTAGTCCCGGTCCCATGGATTTATTTAAGGCAAAAGGGTGCTTATAATAATAATCAGACTTTAGCGTTATTCAACTAGAGGTGCCAAAAATGTGATTTTCGGAGAATATTTAAAAAAGATAATTACCGAATAAATATACTTGACGGAGGAAGGAATTTGATGTATACTGTTAACGTAACTAAATCGCCCGGTTTTTAATTCATAGAGAACACTCTTGTAAAAAACTCAGAGACGACTAGTCGCCTCTTTTTTATTTCGGGAATTGTAAAGTAATAATTTCTTTGAGAAAGAAGATATCTCGACGCAAATATATAAAAATATGTATAACAGAAATTTCAATCGTTCCAGGTCAAGAAAATTTGGTCAAAAACATCCTCAGTTTAGGAAAAGAGGAGGTTTTTCGGGCAGGAGTCAGCGTGGAGAAAATATTGATCCCAGTAAGTTTATTAATAAAGCAGTTGTAGTTAAAGAAGCTGATCATTTTGTTCCTAAGCATAAGTTTCAGGATTTTAAGGTTGACCAAAGATTAATCCGGGCGGTTGTGGCCAAGGGATATAAAATGCCAACACCAATTCAGGATCAGGTTATTCCTTATATTGTGAGCGGGTCTGATCTTGTTGGCATTGCTAACACGGGTACCGGAAAAACTGCTGCTTTCCTGATTCCGTTGATTAATAAAATTATTCTTGATCCGAGACAACAGGTTTTAATTGTTACTCCAACCAGAGAACTTGCTCTTCAAATAGACCAGGAATTTAAATTCTTAGCTAGAGGGATGAGAATATTTTCTGTTTGTTGTGTGGGGGGAGTGGGCATTGGCAGCCAGATTTCAGAACTTCGCCACAGACATAATGTTATTATTGGCACTCCGGGGAGATTAAAAGATCTGATCGAAAGAAGGGTGATAAACTTATCCAGATTCAATACTGTTGTTCTCGACGAAGCCGATCGAATGCTTGATATGGGATTTATTAATGATACTCGTTTTATCATGAACGGATTGCCCAATCAGCTTCAGGTGCTTTTTTTCTCGGCAACTATTTCTCGCGAGATAGAAAAAATTATCAAGGAGTTTCTTAATAATCCTGTCGAGATTTCAGTTAAAACCAGAGAGACGGCAGAAAATATTGAACAAGACGTTATTAGAATAGGCCAAGGAAATACTAAATTAAATGTTCTTAACAGTCTTTTGGCAAAGCAAGAGTTTCGTAAAGTGCTCATCTTTGGAAGAACAAAACATGGCGTCAAGAAATTATCAAAAGTCCTCTCTAATAAGGGTTTTAGAACAGATTCTATTCATGGCAACAAGAGTAATTCCCAGCGCCAGAAAGCTCTCGGCTTGTTTAAAGAAAGCCGCATCCAGATTTTAGTAGCTACCGATGTAGCGGCTCGGGGACTTGATATTGCTGACATCAGTCATGTTATAAATTACGACATTCCGGCAACCTATGACGATTATATTCATCGCATTGGCCGTACCGGCAGGTGGGATAAACGAGGTATGGCGTTGACATTTATTGGCTAGATTAGCATTGATTTCTTTTAACTTTTCTTTCAATATTGAAGTATGTTCTCATTTTCAAGAATTATAATTAGATTAAATATATTAATTAACCAAGTAATAGAGATATAAACATATGGGAGGCTTTAAAAAAGATAGTGGCAATCACGGAGGTGGTTTTGGAGGCCGAAACGGTAGGCGAGATAATGGTCGAAATAGTTTTGACAACAGAAACCGCGGTTCAGTCACTATGCATCAAGCGACTTGTGATCAATGCGGAAACTCATGTGAAGTGCCATTCAGGCCAAGCGGCGATAAACCGGTTTATTGCAATGACTGTTTCAGAAGTAAAAAAGAGCCTGGAAATAATAGGCGGAGGGATAGATTTCTGCAGAGAAGTCAGAACACTGCCAGATCAGATTTTAGAAGTGATTCTGATAAAGGAAGCAACGACGGGCTAGTCAAGCAGTTGGAAATATTGAATACAAAAATAGATCGGCTTGTTGGAGCAATCGAAGCCATAACAGCTGTCAAATCTCCAACTAAAAAAAAGCCGGTTAAGGCCAAATTAGTTAAAAAAAATTCTTAATTCCGAGCAAAGCGAGGAATCAAGGTTCTGCCGAGTATTAGCGAGACAGGTTATTGAAAATAGGAAAATAAAAGTTTTCTAAAATAGTTATTTTATTTTCTTTAAAGGAAGATTTTGTATCGGGAACATCTTTAAATTATGGTTTAAAAACCATTATTTGCTGGCGATAAACCCCGTTTAACGGCGAGGTTTTAATTTTTAAAGGAAGATGAAGATAAGAAATATTGCTATTATTGCTCATGTTGACCATGGAAAAACCACGCTGGTGGATGCTCTTTTGCGTCAGTCAAAAACTAATCTTGCCAAAGATGTTGTTGATAATGATTGTATTATGGATAGCAACGAAATAGAGCGGGAAAGAGGCATTACTATTTTTTCAAAAAATGCGGCTGTCTACTATGAGGATATAAAGATAAACATTATTGACACTCCGGGCCACGCAGATTTCGGCGGAGAAGTGGAAAGGGTTTTAAATATGGCTGACGGTTGCCTGCTTTTGGTTGATGCCAAAGAAGGCCCCATGCCTCAGACCAGATTTGTTTTAAAAAAGGCTTTGGAAATGGACCATAAGATTATTGTAGTTATAAATAAGATAGATAAAGAAGGGGCTAGGCCGGATTTTGCTCTGGAAGCAACCATGGAATTATTTCTAGAACTAGGCGATCAGAATCAGTTATTAAATTTTCCCGTTCTTTATGCTTCAGGAAGAGAAGGCAAAGCTAGTAAAGAACCAGATATTTTAAAGATGAAAAACATCATCCCTATTTTTGAAGAAATAATAAATTATATTCCTTCGCCAGTTTGCGACCCGAAAAAAACATTACAATTACTGATTACTTCAATTACCGGAGATGATTTCAAAGGAAGAATCGCCATTGGTAGAATTCATAACGGCGTTATCAAGGCCGGTCAGGAAATAATGCAGGTTACTCACGATAACCAACAAAAGACATATAAACTAATCTCTTTAATGACATTTTTCGGACTGAAAAGGATTGACGTTAATGAGGTTTCAGCCGGAGACATTGTTGCTTTGGCTGGTATTCCGGATGTAAAAATAGGGGAAACGATAACAGATCCTCAAAACCCAATGCCCTTGCCGATCATTAACATTGAACAGCCTACCGTTAAAATGACTTTTATGATTAATGACTCTCCTTTTGCAGGCAAAGAGGGTCAATTTTCAACTTCAAGGCAGATTGCAGAAAGACTATTTAAAGAGTTAGAAACAGACGTTGCCTTAAAAGTTGAAGATGTCAATAACAGAAATTGGATTGTTTCGGGGCGGGGAGAATTGCATCTGGCTATCTTAATAGAAAGAATGCGCCGAGAAGGCTATGAATTTCAGGTTTCAAAGCCACAGGTTATTGTCAGAGAAATAAAGGGGCAAACGATGGTTCCTTTTGAAAAGGTTTTTATTGAGGTTCCTGAAAAATATCATGGTACAGTAATTCAAAAACTTGGAATTAGAAAAGGAGAAATGATTGATATGAAGAATGTCGGGAGTATAGTGTTTTTAGAATTTATTGTCCCAACTAGGGGGTTGATGGGCTATAAAAGTGAATTTTTAGCTGACACTAAAGGATTGGGAATAATCAATACGGTTTTTTATAAATACCAAATAGATCCTGGAAATTGGCAGGAAAGAACTCAAGGGTCTTTAGTGGCTCATGAGGCGGGGGAAACTCATCTTTACGGATTAAAAAATGTTCAAGACAGAGGAGTATTATTTTTGAATCCAGGCATTATTGTTTACGAGGGTCAGGTTGTCGGTCAGAATTCAAGGGTTAATGACATCAGGGTAAATGTTTGCAAGACAAAACAGCTTTCAAATATGCGGTCTAAGGGCGAGGGAAACACAGAGCATTTTAATGTTCCCAAGACAATGGATCTGGAAGATGCTTTAGAATACATTGGAGATGATGAGCTGGTGGAAGTAACTCCTAAAAATGTCAGAATTAGAAAAGTATACTTGAAAGAAATTGATAAGAAAAGGGTAGAGAGGAAAGAAAAAGAAGAACAAAACAATAATTAAATATATTTATATTCTTTGAGATGGCCGAAGGAGAAGTAATATTAAGATTTAATAAAGTATCTTTTGCATATCAGCACAGCCAGCCAATTTTAGATAAGGTGGATTTTGCAGTGAGGCAAGGATCTAAGATAACGTTAATGGGACAAAACGGCGCTGGTAAAAGCACTATTTTTAATCTCATTATGGCAAAACCTGGCTCTATTGGGCTGGAATCGGGGCGAATCAGCCTTTCTCCAAAGATTACTGTTGCCACTGCTAGGCAAAGTATTTCAGTTGATCAATTTAACCTGACAACGCGCGAGTTTTTCCAGAGTTGTTTTAAGAAGAAAATATATGATATTGATCCTAGAATCGACGAGGTTTTAAAGATCGTTAACCTTATTGCTCCTCATGACAAGGTTATTAGGTCATTTTCCGGGGGTCAGCAAGCCAGACTTCTTTTGGCCTCAGCCCTGATCCAAAATCCTGACCTGCTTTTGTTAGATGAGCCGACTAATAATCTTGACAAGGAAGGGATAAAACATTTAACTCAATTTCTGATTGATTATAAAAAAACCTGTATTGTTATTTCCCATGACGCTAATTTTCTTAATGCATTTACTCAAGGAGTTTTATACTTGGATATGTTTACCCGTAAGATTGAATGGTATGTCGGCAACTATTTTGATTTATTAGCTGAGCTTTTAGCCAGGATTGAAAAAGAGAATAAAAAAAATGCACAACTAAAAAAAGCCATTCAGGCGAAAAAGGAGAAAGCCAATTACTTTGCAGAAAAAGGTGGCCGGTTGCGCTTTGTGGCAAAAAAGATGAGACAAAAGGCTGAAACCATGGAGAAAGCGAAAGTTGATATTCGCAGGGAAGATAAAACCATACGGCCTTTCATTATTCCTTCACAGCAAGATACGAGTCGTCTTTCAGGTGCTTCGGAAGGTGGCGGCGAAATTTTGAAGATTACTTCTTTCGCAGTAATAAAGAATCATAAGCCGGTGAAGTGTAGTGCTGATATTTCTTTAAGAAAAAATAATCACTTGCTTCTTTTGGGTCCAAACGGTATTGGCAAAAGTACTTTACTTGAGTCTTTGGCGTCAGGAAAAGCAAGGGGAGCTAAAATTAGCTCAGGGATTCAGGTTGGATATTACCGCCAGGACTTTTCTACTCTTAACCTTGAAGATACGGTTTATGATTCGCTCAGCGCTGTGGCTGGAGACCAAACAGAGCAGAATTTACGTTCAATTGCGGCTGGATTTTTAATAACTAGTGATTTAATATATTCTAAAATTGGTAGCCTGTCTGAGGGCCAAAAGGGCTTAGTTTCTTTTGCCAGGTTGGTATTGCAAAGACCAGGACTTTTAATTCTAGACGAACCCACTAATCACATTAATTTTCGGCATTTGCCAATTATTGCCTCAGCCCTCAATAAATACGACGGTGCTATGATTTTGGTTAGCCATGTCCCTGAATTTGTTCAGCAGATTCGTATTGATGAAACCCTTGATTTAGAAAAGTAAGTTTAAAAGCTTTTCATATTTTACGGGTCAGGTGATTTTTTGGTAAAGTATAAATATGAAGTTAAGAAAATTCAACACAATTTATCCCGAAGTCCATATAAAAGATGTCTTCTTTTTCTTTTGGCAGGTAATTCGTAAATATCAGTTATCCTTGTTTTTAACCATACTCGGAGTAATCTCTGCCAGCGCCTTTGAGGTTATTGTCCCGATTTATTACAGGCATTTTTTCGATATCCTCTCTTCAGGGCAGAGTAAGGAGATAATTGCTCCTCAGCTCTTTCAAACTATTTTTACGATTTTGAGCTTGGGGGGCATAACTTGGGTTTCTTGGCGGATTGCCTCCTTTGCCAATGCTTATTTTGAGGTGAAAACCATGGCTGGCCTAAGACAGCAGGCTTATGACTATTTAGCCCGTCATTCATATAGTTTTTTTGCTGACAATTTTACAGGGGCCTTGGTGCAACGAGTTGGGCGTTATGCCAGATCATTTGAGCGGATTTGCGACCGCGTTATCTGGGATCTCTTGTCTATCACGGTTCGGGTTGTCGGTATTACTATTATCACCTGGACAGTTAAGCCGATTCTTTCTATTTTGATTATTATTTGGACAATTTTGTATTTGGTTGTAAATTACCTTTATTCAACTTGGAGGTTAAAGTATAGCATTAGGGCAGCCGAAGCTGACTCAATGACAACGGCAACGCTCGCTGATGCCATTGCTAATCAAAATAATATAGATGTTTTCTGGCGTCATCGAGAAGAGTCAAATCGGTTTAAGGAAGTTACTAATAAGCAAGCGAAAATAACTCTTTCAAACTGGAATGTTGGCGGCGGGCTTGATTCCATTCAAGGAGCGCTTATTGTTTTAATAGAGTTTTTCGTCTTTTATTTTTCAATTTATTATTGGCAACAAGGCATAGTAACTATTGGCACTTTTGTCCTGATTCAGTTATATATTATGGGACTTGGTTCCAGGCTATGGGGTTTTAGCCGTATTATTCGGGATTTTTATGAAAGCTATGCCGATGCCAAAGAAATGGCGGGGATTATGAGGCTTCCTTATGAGATCAGAGATACTTTGTCGGCAAAACCTTTGGATATTTCTTCAAGTGAAATGAAATCCCCTAAGGGGAATTTTTCTCCCGGTGAAGGAATTACTTTACGCCCCTTGGGCGGTTCAGAGATAGTTTTTAAAGACGTCAGTTTTTCATTTAAAAAGACCAGACAGGTTCTTAAGAAAATAAATTTAAAGATTAATTCAGGCGAAAAAGTAGCTATTATCGGCCCCTCAGGTGCCGGAAAAACAACGCTAATCAGATTATTATTGCGCTTTTACGATTTAACCAGCGGTAAAATTATTATCAATGGACAGGATATTCGTTCGGTGACACTGGAAAGCCTAAGAAAAAACATGAGCTTGGTGCCGCAAGATCCTTTATTGTTCCATCGCACCATTATGGAAAATATAGGATACGGCGATCCATTAGCCACGGAAGAAGAAATTATTGAAGCCGGGCGCTTGGCTTATTGCAGTGAGTTTATTAATGATCTGCCTAATAAATATAATACTTATGTGGGGGATCGGGGGATTAAGCTTTCCGGGGGAGAGAGACAGCGCGTTGTTATTGCTCGAGCCATTCTCAAAAACGCCCCAATACTTATTTTAGATGAAGCAACCTCCAGCCTTGATTCTTACTCTGAAGGCTTAATTCAAAACGCTCTTGATATTCTGATTAAAGGCAAAACAGTGATTGTTATTGCTCATCGCCTTTCTACAATCAGAAAAATGGACAGAATCGTGGTTGTTAAGGATGGCTCGGTTTTTGAGGAAGGCACTCACGAGGATTTAATAAAAAAAGAAGGTAGTTTATATGTTAAACTTTGGAATATTCAGGCGGGCGGTTTCATGCCAAAGAACTAATTGAGTCGCAAATCGAGCAATTTTTTGATAGGATAAGGCATATAGTATAAATGCGCACCTTAACCAAACAGATTCTAATCGTATTTGATCGGTAAGCTAAACTAAATAATATTAATAAAAATCCATATGGCAAAAAGAAGCACCGCAATTGGGAAAAACAAGAAATCACGCTCTCGCAAAACTAAAAAGCGCTTGGCAGCAAAGTATTTAATGCTTGAAGCCAAAGTCAACAAGAAGAAGCACAAATAAGTTTTCTAAACAATCCATCTCCCCGATGAGTTGCTTTTAAAAAACAAAGAGTCAAATCGCCAATTAAATGGTTTTTTGATAGAATAAATATATAAGTGGTTAAACAAAAACCGCTCTGGTCTATGAAATCAGGCGGTTTTTTGTTAGATTAATACATTATGAACTTATTGAGAAAACACAATATTAATACAGTCTATCTTTATTACGCCTTTTGTTTTTTCAAGGCCTTTTCCCTGCTTGCTGCAGTTTTGATTCCTTTTTTTACGGTTTGGGGAGGAATATCTCTTTTTAAGGTTCAAATTCTTCAATCTTGGTTCATGTTCTGGATTTTTATTATGGAGATTCCAACCGGGATTATTGCTGATCGTTTTGGGCGTAAATATTCTCTTGCTATAGGTGGAATTGTTATTTCTTTTGCTGTGCTTTTGTATGGAAGCGTTCCGAGATTTGAAATATTTTTATTGGGAGAATTTCTATTTGCTATTGCCATTGCTTTTATGTCCGGAGCTGATGATGCTTTATTGTACGATGCCCTTAAAGAAGCTGGTCGAGAAGAGGATAGTAAAAAGATTTTTGGTAGGGCTAAGTCTTTTGAATATTTAGCCATATTCATATCTGCTCCTTTGGGAGGTATTATTGCGGCTAAATTTGGATTTAATGCGCCAATGCTATTTTCCTGCATTCCTTTTCTTTTGGCGGCAATTATTGCTTTCCTCATAAATGAACCAAAAAGATATCAGATAACTTCAGAATCAAAACGTTATCTGAACATTGCCAAAAAAGGGATTTTATTTTTACGACATCATAAGAAATTAAGGATTATTGCCATTGACGGGATTTTAATTTCTGCAGCCGCTTATTTTGTCATTTGGTTTTATCAGACCCTGCTGACCCGCCTTAATGTTTCTGTTGCTTATTTTGGTTATTTCCATGCTTTTTTGGTTGCTGTTGAAATTATTATTACCAGTAATTTTGTCAGGCTTGAAAAATTATTTGGCTCTGGCAAAAATTTCCTTAGATTTGGGACATTAACTACCGCAGCCACTTTTTTGTTGGTGGCAATTTTACCAAACATTTTTACAGTAATACTATTTCTTCTTTTTGCCGGTGGTTTTGGATTAACAAGGCTTGAATTGATGTTTGTTTATATGAATAAGTTTATTCCCTCAGAGCAAAGGGCGACTATTTTGTCTTCAGTTTCCATGTTCAAGAGATTTGTGCTGGTAATGTTTAATCCGCTTGTTGGTTTTATTGCAGATAAATCTTTAACCATGGCTTTATTTGCCATTGGTGCATTATCATTAGCTGTGCTTATATTTTCTCCCCTTAGAGAAGAAACATTAGAGCTTTCAGACTAGACAGTTAGTTAATCTTGAAGTCCAAATAGTACTATATATCACTCTGAAATAGCGTTGATTTGGACTTGACAAAACCTAAATAATATGTTTTACTCATAACGGAGGTAAAAATGGATAAAAAACTAATTCAGTATGAAAAAAGGGGAAAAAGATCTTTAATTATTTTCGTTTTGAGTGGCATATTGTGTTATAGTGCCACTCTGCTAGGGGTCCCTAACCCTTGGCCATTGGTGATGTTCGTTGCCATTAACGTCGTGGCGAACATCAAAATCTAAAAAACAAGGGGCAGCAATATCGCCCCTTGTTTTACTATCCAAAGCCAATAATTCTTAAATGATAAAATCGCTGAAAAAGCAAAGGCGCGAATTACAGAATCCTTGACAAAGAGATAGAAATATAATATATTTAATATGTAATGTAAACTAGAATTTAAACAAAGATTGTTGCGCCAACCGAATTTTTAGTTTTGAACGCATTACAAATATTTTAGAATACTGATACAGAAATAACAAAGGTCGTTAGTTCGAAGAAAACCGAATAATCGCTGCAGGGTTTAAAATTCTGTAGCCAGTATTATCACTTTTATAGCGGGCGGAATGCCCGATATAGCGTGGTAGTTATAAATTAAGTATAAAAACTCATATGGAAGAAACTAAACCAACAATGCCCGAGACTTCACCGGAAACTCCTGCAACTCCTGCAACCCCTGAAGCTCCTGTAGTTCCGGAAGCTCCAGAAGCTCCCGCAACTCCAGCCGAAGCTCCTGTTGAAACCCCGGCAGAGGGGCAGTAAACTAATTTTATAGAAACAAAAAACGGCCCTCAGGGGTCGTTTTTAGTTTAATATCTGGCATTTATTCTTTTGGGTCAAATTAATATCTGTCCTTAAGAGATGAGATTAAATTAAAGGTGAAATTGTAGCGATTGCAATAATTCTCTCTTGATCTTTAAAAACAAAGGGTGTAAGATATCAAAAGCAGGTAAGTTTCTATTAAATTTCTTTCTTGAGTTTTGTTAAAAGTAAGGCATAGAACAGAAATGAGATAGTCGGTCGACTTACTAATAATAAAACTATTTTAAGAACAACATGGCAAAGAAGTTATACGTCGGTGGACTGTCATATGACACTACCGAAGCGACTTTAAAAGAAACTTTTTCTCAGGCCGGGACAGTTGAAACGGCAGTGGTCATCACTGACAGAATGTCAGGCCGCTCAAAGGGATTTGGTTTTGTGGAAATGTCATCCGATGAAGAGGCCCAGAAAGCCATTGAAATGTTTAATGGCAAAGACATTGACGGCAGAAATGTGACCGTTAATGAGGCTCGTCCGATGGAACCAAGAGCTCCTCGTCAAGGCGGTGGAGGGTTTAATCGCGACAACAGGGGTTTCGGTGGCAACGATAATCGTGACAGAAATCGCTGGTAGGTGCAATAAACGTCATTCAAACAAAACCCCCTAATCGGGGGTTTTTGTTTTTGATTGTTTAGAGATTTTTTGTTAGAGTGTATCTATAATTAAAAATCGCCAAAATTATCATTTTTTGATATAATAATAAAACAAACAAACAAATGATTCCTCAAAAAGTATTTTTTACCAAAGGAGTTGGAGTTAATAAAGCTAAGCTGGTTTCTTTTGAATTAGCATTGAGAGACGCCGGAATAGAAAAATGCAATTTGGTTAATGTTTCAAGCATTTTCCCGCCAGGAGCCAAGTTAATAAGCAGGGAGAAGGGGTTGGAATGTTTAAAGCCCGGCCAAATTACTTTTTGTGTTTTGGTCAGAAATAATACCGATGAAGCTAATCGACTAGTATCAGCTGCGATTGGTTTGGCCATCCCCCAAACTAAAGAAAAATATGGTTATTTATCAGAACACCATGCCTTTGGAGAAAGGGGAGACATTTCTGGAGATTATGCCGAGGATCTAGCTGCCACTATGTTGGCCAGTACTCTGGGAATTTCTTTTGATCCCGAGAAGGCCTGGAATGAAAGAAAACAGGTTTATAAGGCCAGCGGCCACATTATTAGAACCACTCATGCTTGTCAATCAGCCCAGGGTAATAAAGATGGTCTTTGGACAACAGTAGTGGTCGCGGCTGTTTTTATACTTAATCAATAACAATGAAGCAATGCCTAAGCTTTGTTTTTTAATTAGCTGGTTTAGCTTATCGGTTCCAGTTATTTTTATTTCTTCTTAGTGGCTGATTGGCATAGTTGCCAAGACTGTTTTACTTATTTATTTTATTCCCTTTATTTGGCCGGGATAGCAAAAGATATTATATTAAATCATGCAGCCCGACTTAAGCCCTTGCTAGCCGATGCTTGGTTGACTTAGCATTGTTAATATGCTATACTTCATTGAGATGCGAAATCGGTCGAGTTTCTTAGCAGCATCAACTTTTAAAATAATTATATCTTCAAACAATGGAAGGAACAATCAAAACCCTGACAGATAAAGGTTTTGGCTTCATTAGCATTGAGGGAGAAGAGAAAGATCTCTTTTTCCACAGCAATGAACTTCGCGGCGTCAGATACGACGAGCTCAAAGAAGGCGACAAAGTCTCTTTTGAGAAAGCCGATTCTCCGAAAGGCCCGAATGCCATCAACGTTAGTCGAGAGAGTGGTGAGGTCTCCTCTGAGACAGCCGATTCTCCGAAAGACGATGTTGCCAAGGATAGCCAAGTCTAGTCACGAATCTACTTTGCCCCGCCTCTAAAAAGGCGGGGCAGGTAATTTAAATCGCTATTAGGGCGATTTTTTACTGAAATCTTTCAATAATCTCACGATCGTGAGATTATTGCATAGCTATTGAATAAAGCAGCCAGATAAGCAACTGTAAAAAAATATAAGGAGTTGTCGAAGAGATAAATTTTTACTAGAATTAAAAAATGCAGAAAGTCTTATCATTTTTAAAACCGTCTCTAGCCAAACTATCTCTTTTTTTAATCTGCTGGGTGATTTCTTACCTTGTTTTCATCTCTCTTTTTAAGGGTTGTATTATTGCAGATTGCCAGAATTTTAAAGGCGAGCTGGTTCCTTGCTGTGGTCGAATAAAGACGGCCATGGCTTATTTTCTTTATCGTTATCGCACCCTATTCTTAATTTTTACCTATTTATTCTCCTGTTGGTTATCAGCCAACTCGGAAAATGAGGGCAGCATTACTCATCGAGCCAGGCAATTGTAATTTGCTTGGGCTTTGATCAAATTTTTGAGTGTGCTAAAATTAATTAATAAATAATTAAAATTTATAGTGGGCAGAGTTTTCTTTAGGAAAGCTCCCAGTATATTGTAATCGTTATGGAAAGCAAAAGTTTAGTCAAAATAGTCGGTGTTGCTATTATTATTATTTTTAGTTTGGTTGCTTATTATGTCCTGAGGCCGAAAAAGGAGCCTGAATCTTTGCCTAGCCCAGCTTTAATCCCAACCGAACAACCAACAAATATGCATACAGTTAAAATAGTCACTAATATGGGAGAGATTCGAATTCAGACTTACGATGATGATGCTCCTAAGACAGTTGAAAATTTTCTGACTTTGATCGAAAAAAGTTTTTATACCAATCTTACTTTTCACCGAGTCATTAAGGGTTTTATGATTCAGGGCGGTGATCCTAATGGCGATGGCACGGGCGGGCCGGGATACAAGTTTGAGGACGAGCTTAACCCAGAAACCGAGTCTTATAAAACCGGCTACAAAAAAGGAGTTGTAGCTATGGCTAATGCCGGAGCCAATAGCAATGGCAGCCAATTCTTTATCATGCTTGAAGACTATCCTTTGCCTAATAATTATACTATTTTTGGCAAAGTTATTGGTAGTCAGGAAACAGTGGATAAGATTGGTCAGATTGACACTGATGAAAACGATAAGCCCCTAGAGCCGGTAATTATGCAAAGCGTCATAGTTGAAGAATAGGCTACCTTTTTCTAATTAAGAGAAAACCATTGCTTTTTGCAATGGTTCTTCAGGCTCTAAAAATTTTAACGGCATTATTTTTGGTTAAAACGTCGGCAAGATTTTTTGCCTGGCAACTATACTTTATTAGTCGACCGCATTTCGGGCATTTACTGACTACCTCTTTATTAAGGGATAGAGCAATACTAATTTCCCTACAGCGCGGCCAAGGACAGTTGACATTTAGCAGAATAGTTGGTTCATTCATACCTTAACCTCCTTTATTTGTTTTAATTTTAACACGATTTACTAGTTTGGTCAATGAATCGCTTAAATGATTATTTTTTGGTATAATAAACAATAATAAATTAATAAATTAAAACAATGTTATCACAAATACCATTAGATTTAAGCAAAGTAAAAAAGGAGGATATCGACAAAGAAATTATGAGAATCGGCATGATTGCCGAACTTGATGCCGTTAATCTTTATGGGCAGTTGGCAGCCATGGCCCAGAGCGACGGCTTAAAAAAAGTCTTGCTCGATATTGCCAAAGAGGAAAAAACTCATATTGGCGAATTTGAGGCCTTGTTATTACTTAACGATCCAGACCAGGTTATTGAAAACGAGAAGGCTAAAAAAGAAATAAGGGAAATTTTATCAGAATAAAATTCCTAACGAAATTAACAAACATATTCATATCACATTAAGGAATAAATGTAATTTCTTCAAGAAATTTACAGACATATTTTAATTAATGTATAAGCAAAGCTTAACCTTTCCGCAAAGCGGAAACGTAAAATGAAAAAGAGTAAATTATTCTTAATCGGTTTTTTGCAGGCTCTGGCCGTAATTAGTTATTGTGGTCTAATAGGCTGGTTGCTTTATTTCATGACTCAGACTTTTATTGAGCCTGGTTTTTGGGGGATAGCCCTAATGCTTTCCTTATTAGTAGTTTCAGCTGCTATCACCGGCTCTTTGGTTTTTGTTTATCCGGCTTACTTGGCTTTAAATCAAAAACTGAAAGAAGCTATTTTAATTCTAATTTTTACCTCAGGCTCACTTTTTTCTTTAATTTTCTTTTTAGCCGTTATCCTTTTCATAAGAAAATGACATCCTCTAAGTGCAAAGCGGTTAAGAGTCCCGTCGATTTATAAATATAAATTAATCAAATAATTAAAACATATGTCAAAAGAAGCTAGCAAGCAAGAGGAGTTTAAGGTTTCTGGCGAAGAAGTTATAAAAAAAGTAAAAGAACTAATTGAGCAGGGTAACATCAGGCGGATTATTATTAAGAACGAAGAGGGTAAATCTTTAATTGAAATTCCTTTAACTTTTGCGCTTGTGGGCACGGTCCTGGCCCCGGTATTGGCGGCAGTCGGAGCTTTAGCTGCTTTAGTGACTAACTGCACTATTGTTGTTGAAAAGAGATAGTTATCTATGGTGAAAAAATATGTTATCAATTCCACTGGAGATAGAGAGCCTTTTTCTCCGCGAAAAGTTTATAGGTCAGCTCGCCGGGCTGGTGCTTCTAAAGCTTTGGCTCAAAAAACCGTGACTTTGATTGAGCCTAAAGTTAAGTCAGGGATGAAAACTTCAGTTATTTATCGGGAAATAAAAAAGATCCTTTATAAAGAAAATCCCGGAGTTAATATCAGGTTTAGTTTAAAGACGGGAATGAGAAAGCTGGGGCCGAGTGGTTTTCCCTTCGAGAAGTTTATCGGCGAAGTTTTTAGCAGATTAGGCTTTGAAGTCAGAACCAATGTTTATTTATCCGGAGCCTGTTTGGAAGATTACGAAATTGATTTCTTGGCCAAGAAGGGAAGCTTAGTCTATGTTGGCGAATGTAAGTATAGAAATCTAGCTGGAGACAAAGTTCATTTGGATGACGTTTTGGCTAATCAGGCCAGATTTCTTGATCTTTTAGCTGGTTCCTATTTTAAGAGTAATACTTATAAAGATTGCCAGATTAGGTCAATTATGGTTACCAATGAGAAATTTACCTCGAGAGCTGCTGCTTACTCTTATTGCCAGAGGATTGAGTTTTTGGGCTGGAGACATCCAAATAATAAGGGGCTTGAACATCTGATTGAGAAGAACGGTCTTTATCCGATCACTATCTTGCCTTCTTTAAAAGGGCATTTACAAGATGTTTTGGTTTCTAAGGAAATCATGCTAGTTAAAGATATTTTAAGAATTAGGCCAGAAGAGTTAGGTATGCCGCCCCAATATCTTAATTCTGTTATTGGCGAAGCCAGGTTATTATTATCACAATAAAACTATTAATTTAATACCTAACGCCGATTTAAAAATGACGAAGAAACATTTATTTACATCAGAATCAGTGACTTCGGGGCATCCCGATAAAGTGGCCGATCAGATCGCTGATGCTATTCTTGACGCCATTATTAAGAAAGATAAACATGCCCGGGTTGCTTGCGAGGTTTTTGTCAGCCGCGGCTATGTTATTGTTGGAGGAGAGGTGACGACCAATACTTGGGTAGATACTAACCGCTTGGTCAGAAAAGTAATTCTTGACATTGGTTACAATAAACCGGAATATGGCTTTGACGGTCACACAGTAGCGGTTTTAAATACTATTAGCCAGCAGTCTCCCGATATTGCCATGGGAGTCAAAAAGACCGGTAGCAGGCAGCAGGGAGCCGGAGATCAGGGAATTATGGTTGGTTATGCCTGTCGCGAGACTCCGGAGCTAATGCCTTTGCCGATTATTATGGCTCATCGCTTGGTTAAAAAACTAGCTCAATTAAGAGAAAACAAGGATTTAGGCTATTTAAGGCCTGACGGCAAATCTCAAATTACTTTTGTTTATGAAGACGATAAACCAAAAAGATTGGATAATGTCGTCATTGCCGCTCAACACGACCCTAATGTTTCTTTGGTTAAATTAAAGGCAGACATTATTGCCAGAGTAGTCAAGCCTGTTTGTGGCAAGTATTTGGATAAAAAGACCAAACTTTTCATTAATAATACCGGGCGATTTGTGGTTGGCGGGCCAGTGGCCGATACGGGCATAACTGGCAGAAAGACCGTGGTTGACAGTTATGGCATTGGTGTGCCAGTTGGGGGAGGATCATTTTCTGGAAAAGATCCGACCAAGGTGGATAGATCCGGAGCTTATATGGCCCGCTATATTGCCAAGAATATTGTAGCAGCAAGATTAGCGGAAAAATGTTTGGTGAGATTGGCTTATGTTATTGGTGGCCATAAACCTACCGAAGTCAGCATCGAGACTTTTGGCACTGGCAAAATTTCTGAAAAGAAAATATCTAAGGCAGTTTTTAAAGTTTTTGACATGACTCCGGGAGGCATCATTAAAGAGCTGGATCTTTTAAAGCCAATATACCAAAAGACGTCTAATTACGGTCATTTTGGCCACAGCGGAGCTGGTTTTGCTTGGGAAAAAACTGACCGAGTTAAGAAACTGCTTAAGGCTTTAGCTGGGAAATAATTATCTTAAAATTAAAATCAGATAAATCTCTGTTAAATTATTATTATGATTAAAGTCGAGAATTTGGTTAAAAGGTTTAATGGCCTTACAGCCGTAGACAACATTTCTTTCTCTGTGAATCGGGGAGAGATTTTTGCTTTTCTGGGACCTAATGGAGCCGGCAAAACTACAACTATTAAAATGTTGACAACTATGTTAAAGCCAAACAGCGGCCAAGTCTCTTTAAACGGGGCTGATCCGGCTAAAAATCAAGATAAAGTCAGGTCTTCTTTTGGAATTGTTTTTCAAGATCCCAGTCTTGATGAAGAACTGACCGCCTATGAAAATATGGAATTTCACGGAGTTCTTTATAGGGTGCCAAAAGAAACTAGGAAAGCAAGGATAGAACAGCTTTTAAAGTTGGTTGAGCTTTGGGAAAGAAAAAATGATTTAGTAAAGAAATTTTCTGGCGGCATGAAGCGAAGACTGGAAATTGCCAGGGGCTTGCTTCATCATCCTAAAATTCTTTTTTTGGATGAACCGACTCTGGGACTGGATCCTCAAACCAGGAATTCAATCTGGAACTATATTAAAAATCTGAATAAAGAAGAATCAATTACAGTATTTTTTACTACTCATTATATGGATGAGGCTGAAAAGGCAGCTGACCGGATTGCTATTATTGACCATGGCAAGATCGTCGCCGAGGGAACCAAGGATCAATTGAAAAAAAGAACTAAGACCAGCTCTTTAGAAGAAGCATTTTTAGCATTAACCGGTAAAATCATTAGAGAAGAAGGGATTAGCGGTACAGACAGAATGAGGGCTGGAATGAAAATGAGAAGAAGATAATCAAAAAACATGAATACTATTTATATACTTTGGCTAAGACAATTAAAAAGATATTTTCGATCTAAGGCCAGGATTATTGGTTCAGCCGCCCAGCCCTTGCTATTTTTAATTGCTTTTGGTTTTGGCTTTGGCCCGACTTTTCAAAAAGCAGGCCAGGGAAATTACATTGAATTTTTGGCTCCGGGAATTATTGCCATGGGAGTATTGTTTACAGCTATTTTCTCCGGAATTGAGATTATCTGGGATAGGCAATTCGGCTTTTTAAAAGAAATCTTGGTGGCACCGGTCTCGCGTCTTAATATTATGATTGGCAGAACTCTTGGCGGAGCGACGGTGGCTGTTATTCAGGGAATGATTGTTTTCCTGGTTTCTTTTGTTTCTGGCTTTAGACCCAATGCCAGTATTGTTTCCTTTCTGCTGGCTTTTTGTTTCATGGCTTTAATTGCTTTGCTTTTTACAGCTTTGGGAACTGCCATTGCTTCAGTTTTAAATGACATGCATGGTTTTCAATTGATTATGAATTTCTTGATTCTGCCAATTTTCTTTTTGTCTGGAGCCCTTTTTCCTTTAAATGACTTGCCTCAAGTCCTAAAGGTTGTCGCCAGCCTTGATCCGCTTTCTTACGGAGTGGACGGCTTAAGGGGAACTTTAATAAACGGATCTCATTTTGGTTTGAGCGTTGATTTCGCTATTCTTAGTCTTTTGACCATGGTTTTCTTGGTTATTGGCAGTTATCTTTTTTCAAAGATAGAAGTTTAATATGTACGTTTTATATTTTATAGTTATAAGCTTTTTTGCCAGTTTAGTGGCTGGAACAGTTGGCTTCGGCTCCAGCTTAATTACCATGCCCCTAATACTGACCTTTTTGGCCAAAGAGCCGGCCTTGGCATCTACGACCATTGCTAATGTTATTCTGAATCTGTTTTTGATTAAAAAGATTTCAGGACGGATTAATCCCAAAATCGGAGGTGTTTTGTTCTTAGCAAGTTTAATCGGGATGCCGATCGGGATTTGGATTTTAAAAACCATTTCAATGAATGCGATGAAGATTTTTGTTGGTGGCTTGGCAATTTTT
This sequence comes from uncultured Candidatus Saccharibacteria bacterium, assembly GCA_964437545.1. Lineage (GTDB taxonomy): Bacteria > Patescibacteriota > Minisyncoccia > Minisyncoccales > GWA2-46-15 > GWA2-46-15. Next base: position 20,445 of record CAYTHH010000007.1, read on the forward strand.
TTTGCATTGATAATTTATTTTATTAAAATCAAACTGCCTAAAAGCGTTTTTCTTATTTCTCTGGCCGGTTTTTGCAGCGGTTTTTTAAATACTAGTACCAGTATGAGCGGTCCTCCGGTCGTTCTTTTATTAATGGGTCAAGATGTTTCCAAAAATGAGTTTCGTAAAACTCTAGCCACATTTTTTATATTACTGGGCTTGGCCTCGCTTTTCTTTTTCTTTATTAATCAGATAATTACTCTTCAAGGGATAGGCCTTGGCTTTATTGCTGCTCCTTTTGTTATCTTTGGAGCTTTTCTTGGAGACAAAATGTCTAAAAAACTGCCCCAGAAATTATTTAAATTTTTAGTAATATTAATTGTTTTCTTTTCAGGCGCTTACAGTATTTTTTCCGGCTTGAGATAAAAAATCGCCCTTTTATGAGTTTCCTGGTATTATTAGAAAAGACTAGTTATTCTTTTTCTATAAATATGAATGTAAATATTTTATATTTTCTATAAATATGAATGTAAATATTTTATATTTTCTATAAATATGAATGCAAATATTTTATATTTTCTATAAATATGAATGCAAAAATTTTATATTTTCTAAATAGCTTAACCGGCAAATCGGTTTATTTAGACAGTATTTTTATCTTTCTGGCTAGTTATTTACAATATGTTTTAGGAATTGTTTTCCTTTTATTCTTGGTTTTTTCAGGATACAAAAACAAAGAAAAGATCAAGATTCTTACAGTCACGGTTGGCTCAATTATTATTTCTCGGATCTTTATTGTCGAGTCAATCAGGTTCTTTTATCATCGGCCACGGCCCTTTTTAGTTTATAATTTGAATCAGCTCATTCCTGAAACTGGTTATTCTTTTCCCTCAGGTCATGCTAGTGTGTTTTTTGCCGTTTCGGCTGCTACCTTTTGTTATAATAAAAAACTCGGCATTGCTTTTTTTATTGCCAGCCTGTTAATGAATATCAGCCGGGTTATTGTCGGAGTTCATTATTTGTCTGACATTATTGGCGGGCTAGCTCTTGGTAGCATAGTTGCTTTTGGCATTTATCATTTAGTTGAGAGAAAAAAATATTAGAATTCAAAGAGCCAAAAGGAGCTTAGCTCCTTTTTATATCTTTCTGATTGGACAATTTTTTGCTAGAATCTCTAAATGATTAAAAAAGATACGTTTTTAGAAAATAGCTTTGTTTTTTTTGTTGGCAGTTTTGTTATTGGTTTAGGAGGCTATTTCTTTCATTTTCTAGTGGTCAGAATGCTTTTAATCCAAGAATACGGCGAGTTGCAGTCATTGCTGGCGGTTTTTAGTATTTTTAGCATTCCCTTAGCTGCCTTGGCAGCAGTTTTGATGAGATATACGGCTGATTTTAAAGAACAACTAGCGTTAGGAAAGATCAAAACCCTTACTATTTATTTCCTAAAGACAGTTGGGATTTTTGCAATTATTTGTTTTTTTATTTTATTGCTTTTAGGCAAAAACATCTTAGAATTTCTTAACATTACTTCAGTACAGCCTTTATTTATTCTAAGCATTGCTTTAATCCCGTTTTTTCTTGCGGTTGTCAGTAAAAGCATTATTCAAGGGTTGGAAAAATTTAAAACAGTTTCGATTATTGGTATTGTCGAAGTTATTACCAAGATTAGCCTTGCTTTTTTATTGGTTTGGGCTGGCTTTAAAACCAGCGGAGTAATGCTGGCAATTCTTGTTTCAGCTGTAATCGGCTGCTTGATTAGCTTTCTACCCTTGCTATTTCTGCTTAAAAAAGAAAGCCAAATGATTCAGGTGAAAGAGATTTGCAATTATTTTCTTTTATCATTATTAGGAATATCTTTTTTAAACCTGCTTTTCAACATGGATATTATCTTGGCTAAACATTTTTTGAACAACCTGACAGCTGGAGAATATGCTGGGCTAGCTTTGCTTGGGAAAATTGTTTTCTTCTTAGCTGGGCCGATTGCTACGGTTATGTTTCCAGCTGTTAATTCTCCCCAGGTCTTTAAAAAAGCTTTTTGGTTAACTTTTTTAATTGGTGGCTTGCCGGTCCTAAGCTATTTCCTTTTTCCCGATTTTATTATTAAACTGTTAATAGGCAAGGCCTTTTTAGGAGCCGGCAAAGTTTTGGGTCCTTTTGGGCTGGCAATATTTCTTTATAGTCTGATCAATCTTTTTTCCCAGTATTTCCTGGCTTTAAAAGAAAAGGGTTTTTCTTTCTTTCTTCTGATGGGGGCTTTATTAGAGATAGTTCTAATTTCTTTTTGGCACAATAATATTAGTCAGATTGTTTTCTGCATTAATTTAGTTAATTTTTTGGTCCTTATTTGCCTAGCTAGCTATTATATTTTCAAAAATAAAACAACATGGCTAAAAAACTGATTTCTATTATTGTTCCTGTTTATAACGAAGAGAATAATTTAAAGGCTTTTTTTGTTTTGATCTCAAAAACCTTAAAACTATTGTCAGCTCAATACAACTTCGAGTTAATTTTTATTAATGACGGCTCAACCGATGACAGCGCTAAAATTTTAAGAAGCCTAAAAATGAAGCAAATTGAGCTTTCCAGGAATTTTGGCAAGGAGGTTGCTTTGTCCTGCGGTATTCATAACGCTAGGGGAGAAGCTGTTATCCTGATTGACGCTGACCTACAACACCCAATTGAATTAATCCCCAGCTTTATTGAAAAATGGCAAGAGGGAGCTGACATTGTCATTGGTGTCAGACAAAAAAGCTCTAGCGAAGGCATTATCAGGCGATTGGGATCATATTATTTTTACAAGATCATGGCCCTGATTAGTGAAACAAAGCTGGTTTCCGGAGAAACTGATTTTCGCCTTATTTCCAGGCAGGTGGCTGACGAATTCAATCGTTTTACCGAGCGGGGCAGAATTGCCCGAGGCTTAATTGACTGGCTGGGCTTTAAAAAAGATTATATCTATTTTGAGGCTGAACCAAGGCAAGCAGGCAAGCCTGGTTATAGTTTTACAAAACTGGTCAGGCTAGGGTTGTCTAGTTTTGTCACCCATAGCTTAATGCCATTAAAGATAGCTGGGTATCTGGGAATTGTCATTACTGTTTTTTCTGGGTTTTTAGGAGGATTCATGTTCCTTAATAAGTTTATTTTTAAAGATCCTTTCGGGCTATCTTTTTCTAATGTAACTATGCTAGCTGTTTTCATTACTTTTTTAATCGGTATAGTTTTGATTTGCCTTGGTTTGATTGCCTTATATGTTGCCAATATTCATCTGGAGGTGACTAACCGCCCTATCTACATTATTAGAAAAAAGGAAAACATTGATTAAAATCCCTTTGGTTTCAATTATTATCCCGACTCGGGATATTAATGATTATCTTCGTCAGTCAATCTCAGAAATTCTAAAGCTTGATTATCGAGACTTTGAGATTTTGGTTTTACCCGATCAGAAAACAGAAATTGTTTTTGATAAAACCAGAATTATTCCAACTAATGCTGGTCCGGCTGTAAAAAGAGACTTGGCTGTCAAAGAGGCAAAAGGGGAGATCCTGGCCTTTTTAGACGATGACGCTTATCCCGCTAGAGATTGGCTGAAAAATGCCACCCCTTATTTTAAAAAAGCAAATATTGCCGCAGTTTGCGGTCCGGGAATAACTCCGCCCGAGGATTCTCCAAAACAAAAAGCCTCTGGCTGGGTTTCCGCTTCTATTTTGGGCGGGGGAACTTTGAATTTCAGGTTTTTAGCCAAGAAAAAAAGAGAGGTAAAAGATTTTCCTTCAATGAATTTTTTAGTCAGGAAAACGGATTTCAATAAAATTAATGGTTTTAATTCTGAGTTTTGGCCAGGAGAAGATACTAAGCTCTGCCTTGATTTAACAAAGAAATTGAACAAAAAAATTATTTATGATCCCAGAGTTTTAGTTTTTCATCACCGGCGGCCTCTTTTTAAAGAATATCTGAAGCAAAATTGTGGTTATGGCCTTTATCGGGGGTACTTTGCCAGGATTTTGCCGGAAACTTCCAGAAAGCTGGTTTATTTCATTCCGATGTTTTTTGCCATTTTTGTAATAGGCTTGCCCATCTGGATGTTTTTTGTTTCATCCGGCCGCAGTTTTTTATTTTTCTTTTATATACGGACTTTAATTTTTTATAGTCTGCTTTTATTGCTGACAGCTTTTTGGGTTTTATTTAGGACTAAAAGCATAAAAATAGCTCTCTTGACAATACCAGGTATTTTTTTGACCCATATTTGTTATGGCCTTTGTTTTTTTAAAGGTTTGTTTACTAAAAAGTCAAAACCATAAATCAGTAATATAGTAGCAAGTTACCTCAAAATCAAGGGCAGGCGCTTATTCGCCTGCCTTTTGTTCTAAGGTTAATCTATTCGGGGCGATAACAAATCTTTGATTGAGGAGTCTAGTTCTACGGCTTTTTGGAATTCCTGATTAGCTTTTTCTTGTTGGTTGTTCTGCTGGTAAATGGTCCCAAGATTAAAATGAAGATAAGCGTTATTAGGGTTAACTTCTACTGCTTTTTTCTGGTATTCGCTGGCAGTCTCAAAATCTTGCTGGTTAAAGTAAATAGCAGCCAGATTTTGCCAGGATTGCCAGAGACCGGGGTTGAATCCGGTTGCTTTAAGATAATTTTCAATTGCTAATTCCGTTTGTCCGGTTTGCTGGTAGGTATTAGCCAGATTATGAAAGGCGTCAGCATACATTGGATTTAATTCAATCGCTTTTTTAAACTCTTCAAAGGCTTGTTCATAGTTTCCTTGGCGACCGTAAAGATCTCCTAAATTATTATGGTTCTGGGAACTGGAAGGTGAGGTTTCGGCAGTAGCTAACCATAAAGCATCTTGGTCTTGCCAGTCATTATTTCTAATAATAGTTCTAAGTAAAAGAGAAGCAGTGAGTAATGAGCAAAAAATAAAGACAACAGCTTTTAAGCTTTCTTTTTCAGCTAGTTTTTTAAGCAACATAGCAAAGGCGACGATAATTCCCAGGGTCCCCAAATAAACATATCTTTCCGCCACGATCCAGGAAATACCAAGGGGGGTTAGAGTTGGCAGTAGAGAAATTATAAATAGAGATAGCCAAAAAAAGATTAAAGATCTTTTCTTAAAAGAAACAAAAATAATTATGAATATTAAAGCTAAAATGAATAACGAAATCAGGTATTGGCCGATTGAAAAAACCATTTCTGAGTGATAAAGAGTTAGTTTATCGGGCCAAAAGATAAGCTTTAAGTAAGAGCTGATGGCAATCGGAATCTGTAAGAGGGGATTCATATCTCCGGTTGGTTGGGGGCTTTGTGTTTGCAAAGCTACTATTCTTTTGGGAATGGCAAAAAGATAAAAAAGACCCCAAATACTGCTAATGACAAAGGGGGCAATCAATTTCTTCCAATTTTTAAAAGTATCTTTAAAAAAGATAAAAAAGGCCAAAAGAATGAAAGGAAAAACAATTGCTTTTTCTGAAAGGAATAACGCCATAACCATGCTGGTTAAAGAAAACAAGTAAAACCTTTTATTCTTAATTGAAAAAATATAAAACAAAATAGCCAAGATTATAAAAAAGCTGTATTGAGCATAAAGGCCTCCAGATATCCAAGCCACTCCTTCAATTAGGATTGGGTGGACGGCAAATAAGCAGGCTGAGATGACGGCGCTGATTGGGTCAACCACGATCCATATTAAAAGATAGCCGACTAAAACCGTTCCCAGATGCGATAAAATACCGATTAACCTATAGGGGGCGGGATTTAAACCCCAGACCTTATTAATCGAATAATAGAGCAGATTTCTAGTAAAAGCTTGAGGATTAGCCGTGACATAACCAAAATTATTTAAGTTTTCATTTTGAGGTATGGCGGCAATATCATCAGAAACAAAGCTATTATCAATGGAATTAAAATATGCCAAGAATGCCAAGCTGATTAAAAGAATAATTATCAGGCGGTTTTTATAAAGCCACTCCCAAAAATTAAAATCTAAAATCTTTTTTTCTAAAGAGTTTTGAAGAGAATTCTTATGCCCTTGGCTAAGATATTTTGTTATTTCTTCTACAGGAATTTTCAAATCAAAAGCAACTTCTTCAACAGTTTTTTTGTCAAGGTATTTCCTGAGATATTTTCGTTGTTTCTTATTTAAGTTCATTTTTAGCTATGACGCAAACAGCGCCTCCGTCTGGCCCACTAACTTTTGAATTAAGAAATTCTTGATATATTTTATTCCTGAAGAATATCTTATAGATAAAACCAGAATAAGTCTTATCAACTAGAGTTTCGAATTTTGGATTCAGTTTTATCAGCAGTGAAAAGGGGAAATACAGAAGCAATAAAAGGTCCCAGAATTCCAAAACTCTTTTATCAAGGTAATAATAACCGTCAGTTACTTTTAAGTTGAATTTTTCTAGAATTAAAGACCAATTTTCAAGAGAGTGGCTGTGATAATGATGCTGCCTTTTATCTCTGAAGTTTCCATAGATTTTTGCTAGTGAGTTTAAGTTTAGTGAGCCGAGGAGACTATAGTTTTTAAAATTATGGCTTGGAGTGGTGAAAACAAACAGACCATCATTAACAAGGGTTCTGGAAACATCTTTTAAAACAGAATCAAGATTTTCCATATGTTCAAGAGAACAATTACAAAATATTAGTCCTAGGGAATTATTTGGCAAGGGAATTTTTCCGGCATCAGCAAGAATAACTTTTTTGTAAATACCGCTTTTCTCAGCCTGTTTAATTGTAAGTTCATCAATATCTAAGCCATAATCAATTGGCTTTTCAAAAATTGTTGAAGTTGCCGTGCCTTCGCCACAACCAAGATCAAGAATTGGTCCATGGGATTCAAAAAGATAATTAAGCCTTTGTTTTAAAAGCTTAAGTTCGATGCTGCGAAATAAGATTGTCGCCGGTATCTTATATCTTTCAATTTTAGAAAAGAAACTTTTTAAATCCATTTTTTATTAAATAATTTTAATTGTTAATTTGTTAATAAAGAGAAGTTTATTTTTCGAAGTTGTCTGATTCAAGCTTGGCGATTCTTTCATAGCTATATTTTTCTGAATTCAAAAGAATTGAACCGATCGGATTATTAAAATCTTTCTTGTCTAAAATCTCAATCAATTTTTTTGAAAAAGCATCGGTATCGCCAGCCGGGACGGTTATAATCTCGTTATTAAGATAGATTTGTTTATAAGCAGGCAGGTCATAAGCAATAGCTTTGCGGCCACTAGCCACGGCTTCTAACAGGGCAACGCCAAAACTTTCTTGATAACTTGGAAAAACAAAAACTTTACAGCCGGTTAGAAACAAAAATTTTTGGAGGCCGGAGACATAACCAAAAAGCCTGATATTTTTGTTTAAAGAAAAAATGTCAATTGCTTTTTTAAATTCATTTTCAGTATTTTGGTCGCCAGAGCCGACAATCCATAAGGTGAAGTTCGGATATTTTTCTTTTACTTTTTGACAAATATCAATCAGGTCAAAAATTCC
>CAYTHH010000008.1:0-24634 GCA_964437545.1 uncultured Candidatus Saccharibacteria bacterium
CAATCTCTGTTAAATGTTCCTTGGTATCAGCCTCAAACCTAACTTTTATAATCGGCGTGGTATTGGCAGCTCGGCATAAGGCCCAGCCATGCTTAAAGTTAATCCTGGCTCCATCAATATCAATAAACTCATAGCCTTGTTTTCTCAAAAGCTGCTGCAGGTTTTTAATAATCTTAAACTTTACTTCATCAGCGCAAGGAATAAAGATTTCCGGACTGATCTCCTGGCGAGGCAAAGAATCAACATAAGCAGCAAAGCTTGGCTTTCCAGAAGCAATCTCAGCTATTTTAAGAGAGGCGAATAAGGCATCGTCCCCCAGATAATAATCCTTAGGAAAAAGAAAGTGCAAAGTTACCTCTCCCCCGAAAACCGCCTTGGTCTTAATAATCTTTTTAATAACCGCACTATGGTGGGAAACTGAAAAATAAGTTTTAATCTTTCTTTCTTTCATTTCATTTAAAAACGCTTGGGAAATTCTCATATCATGGACGATTGGCCCGGAATGAGTTTCCAAAACCTGTCGAGCCAACATTGTAAAACAAAAGTCGCCGGTAACTGATCTTCCCTTGCTGTCAATTACCGCCACCCTATCGCCGTCACCGTCATAAACAAAACCAATATCGAACTTGCCTTTCAGAACTGCCTTGACAGCATCAGCCCGGTTCTTCTTTTCATAAGGATCTGGCAAGTGATTGGGGAAATTGCCATCAAAATCAGCATAAATGGTTTCAACCTGGCAACCCAGTCTTTTGAAAACTTTTTCCGGCAAATAGCCCATGGCGCCATTGCCAGAATCAATCAAGATTCTTAAAGGCTTTTTCAGTCTGATCTTTTTAATAACATACCCGAGATAATCTTTTCGGGGATTAAGCTTAACAATCTTGCCCTGTTTCTTGATTCTGAATTTTCTTTCTTTTAAAACCAGGTTTTTAAGCTTTTCTAAATCTTTTTCAACCACATCGCCTTTGCTTCTGACATGAAAAGTTAAACCATTATATTCTTTAGGATTGTGAGAACCGGAAATCATAATCCCGCCATCAAACTTGTAATGGAAAATGGAAAAGTAAAATAAAGGGTCAGGGGCTGTGTTTAAAAAAATCACTTCTTTGCCAGCTTGAATCAAAGCATTTTTGATGGCTCTAGCCAAAGGTAGAGAACTTTTTCTGGTATCATGAGCTAGAACTATTTTTTCAAGCTTGGGATAAAGGTCAACAAAAGCCAAAGCAGCCTTAAAAGCCACTTTGGGATTCAGATCCTGAGGATAAATCCCCCTAATATCATAAGCTCTAAAAATGTTTTTATTGATCTTGATCATATAGTTCATTTTAGCACAAGTTTTTGGTCTTGCCAGCCTTAATTTTTCTTGCTAACATTGGTAATATGAAGCAAAACTACGAATTAGCCTATATCATTTCTTCCAAGATTTCCGAAGAGCAGGCCCAAGAGATTTCAAGGAAGATTAACGATCTTATCCAGTCCAAAAATGGCATTGTCTCAGAAAGCCAACTGCCTAAAAAAATTGCTCTAGGATATCCGATCAAAAAAGAGGTTTTTGCCTGGTTCCAAATCACCTATTTTAACTTTGATACCTTAGTCTTAAGCGAACTGGAAAAAATCTTCAAAGAAGAAAAAGATATTCTCAGATACCTGATTTTAAAGGTTAAAAAGCCAAGAATCAAGAAACCAGCCAGAACACCAAGAAAACCTTTACTTGTTTCAAAAGAAAATAAATCTTCCCCAAAGGTCGAATTGGGTGAGATTGAAAAGAAATTAGATGAAATCTTAAAAGACTCAGATGAATCTTAATAAAGTCATTTTACTGGGCCGGGTTGCTAATGACCCGGAGGCCAGAACCACGACAACGGGCCAAACTGTTTGCTCATTCCGGCTGGTAACCAATCGAGTCTTCACCAGCAATGGTCAAAAACAGGAAAGAGCTGAATTCCACAGCATTGTCTTGTGGAGAAGATTAGCTGAGATTGCCTCGCAATACCTGACTAAAGGAGCCTTGGTTATGATCGAGGGCCGAATTGAAACCAGGAGTTGGCAGGATGCCACCGGAATCAAGAAATACCGCACTGAAATCATTGCTGAAGGAATACAGCTGGGGCCAAGGTCGGCCTCGAGCTCAACTTCAAGTCCTGATAAAAAAGAACAGGCTGCTCCTGTTCAGGAAGAAATCCCGATTATCGAAGAAGACCAGGATGGAGAGATTGACGTCAAAGACATCCCGTTTTAAATTTTCTACCAATTACAAAAAATTAGTAATCAGTAGATCAAAAATTAGTAATTAATAGAGATTTATATCTTATGGATTGTTTTTTTTGCCAAAAAGGTATTGACGAAATAGACTTCAAGGATCTTGGACTATTGAGGAAGTTTACTTCTGGATTAGCTAAAATCAGAGCTAAAAAAAGAACTGGTATTTGCTCCACTCACCAGCGAAAGTTTGCCAGGGCCGTTAAAAGAGCCAGGTATTTGGGATTACTGCCTTTTACAACTAAATAGCTAAAAGAAAAAATTAGTCTTTTTCCCCCTGCTTTATCAGCAGGGATTTTTTTATCTTAGTAATAATAGCGGGATTTTCCTTGAGGAAATTCTTGGAAGCATCCATGCCCTGGCCAAGCCTCGTCTCTTCAAACTGAATCCAGCTGCCTGATTTCTTGACCACCTCTTCTTTAATACTCAAATTCAAGAGATCAGCTATATAAGAAATGCCTTCGTTGTAATAAATATCAAATTCAGCCACTTTGAAAGGAGCAGCCACCTTATTCTTAACCACTTTAGCCCTGATGCGAGAACCAATAATATTATCCCCGGACTTAATCTGGGCAATCCTTCTTAAATCAATCCTGACTGAAGAATAAAACTTTAAAGCTAGGCCGCCCGGGGTTGTCTCGGGATTGCCAAACATAATGCCAATCTTCATTCTTAACTGATTTAAGAAAATAACCGTGGTTTTAGATTTAGAAATGACTCCGGAAAGCTTTTGCAAGGCGGAAGACATCAGCCGAGCCTGAAGACCGATCTTAAACTCACCCATTTCCCCCTCAATAGCGCTTTTTGGGGCTAGGGCGGCTACAGAATCAACAACAATAACATCAACCTGGCCAGACCTAACCAGAGTCTCAACTATTTGCAAAGCTTGCTCTCCGGAATCAGGCTGGGATATTAAAAGCTCGCCAACATCAACGCCAAGCCTTTTAGCATAATCAGGATCAAGGGCATGTTCAGCGTCAATAAAAGCAGCTACTCCGCCCGATTTTTGGGCTTGAGCGCAGATATGTAACGCCAAGGTGGTTTTCCCACTAGATTCCGGTCCAAAAACTTCAACAACTCGGCCCCGAGGCACACCGCCAACTCCTAAAGCCATATCAAGAGAGATTGAACCGGTCGGAATAGCATCAATATCCACTGCTCTGATGTCATGCAACTTCATAATCGAACCTTCTCCAAAACGCTGCTTGATTTCATCAATCGCTTCTTGTAAATCAGCTCCGATTTTCTTGGGTTTTGATTTTTTCTTAGCCATAAATACCTTTTTATTTTTCTTTTTTTCCTCTTTTTTTCCTTGACTTAGTCAAGGAAAAACTAATCAAATATCTATCTAAAAATGTTTTGTATATTGTATCTTGTATTTAGTATCTTGTATACCTCATAGAAAATATCCTGCTTATTCTGACTATTAACTATGAAAACTCTAGCACTTTCCTACGGAGCGTATAACGCCATACTAAATACTATATACAAAATACTAGATACTAAGTTAAACTTTTTCCCACTCATCATCATCCTCAGCTTTCTTCTGAGGCATGGGGACGCTGTTTTCTAAAGTTGGTTCTTCTTTAATGTAGACTTCTCTGGGGCGAGCTCCATCGGCAGGTCCAACCACCCCCCTTTCTTCTAAGATATCTAATAATCTGGCGGCTCTAGCATAGCCAACCCTAAGCCTTCGTTGCAGCATTGAAGCTGAAGCTTTTTTGTATTTAATCACCATTTGTTTGGCTTCCAAATAAAGAGAGTCTTCATCGTCTGAATTAAAAAGCTCTTGGCCAGTCTCTTCAGCTCCTTTCAATTCTCGAGCCAGCTCTTCAGCTAAGAAGTTTTCTGTTAATAAGCCGAAGTCTTCTTTCTGAGACTTTAGGAAATCAGTTACTCTTTTGACTTCTTTTTCAGTCACATAAGCTCCTTGAATTCTTTTAGGTTTGCTGATTTCCGGAGAAATGAATAATAAGTCGCCGGCTCCTAATAATTTTTCGGCTCCGGCAGCATCAATAACAGTCCGAGAGTCAACCTGGCTGGCAACCTGAAAAGTAATTCTGGAAGTAATATTAGCTTTAATTAAGCCGGTGATAACCTCAACTGAAGGCCTTTGGGTAGCCACGACCAGATGAATACCTACGGCTCGAGCCATCTGAGCCAATCTGACAATTCCAGCCTCAATTTCTTTGCCCCGGGCCGCCATTAAGTCTGCCAGCTCGTCAATAACAACGACAATGTATGGCATTATTTCTAGGATTTCTTCTGAAATCCCTTTTGAATCCTGGCCAGATTTTGCCTTAGACATCATTTGGTTGATGTTTTTGTTATAAGAAGCAATATTTCTGGCTTTAGCAGCAGCCAAAACCTCGAATCTTCTTTCCATTTCCTTGGTCAGCCATTTTAAGGCATTAACTGTTTTTTGCGGATCATAAATGACTGGTGACAAAAGATGAGGAATATCCTGATAAACCGGAAATTCAACTCTTTTGGGATCAACCATGATCAGTCTCATGGTTTCTGGAGAATTGCGGTAAAGCAAGCTCAAAAGAATACTATTCAAACAAATTGTTTTGCCCGTACCCGTGGCTCCGGCTACTAAAAGGTGAGGCATCCTAGATAAATCAGCAAAAGTTGAAATACCAGCCACATCTCTTCCTAAAGAAAACAAAAGCGGCGAAACTGAATTCTTAAAAGCCTGGTCTTCAAAAAGGTTTCTCAGCCTGACCGTGGCCCTAGTGCTATTAGGAACTTCAATGCCTACCAAAGACTTACCCGGAATCGGGGCTTCAATCCTGATAGGATGAGTTGCTAAAGCCAGAGACAAGTCATTATTCAAGGTGGTAATTTTTGACAGCTTAATGCCTTCGGATGGCTTTAGGGTATATTGAGTAACGGTCGGGCCGATATTAACTTCACCCATTTCTACTGGAATATCAAAATTCTCAAGCGTGTTTTTAATAATCACCATGTTATTGCGAATGTCTCCGGTCACTGGCTCCCCTTTTTCAGGTTGCAATAGGTCCAGCGAAGGTTTCTTATAAGCTGAAAGGCCTGAGCCGGTCATTAGTCCTGGAATCGGCTTGGTCTTTAAATTAGGCGGGGAATCCTCTTTAGCTTGCCGGTTTAAGTCTTCTTTCAAGCCCGGGACTTCTCTGATCTTGAATTTGGGCTCTAAAATCTTTTTTAAAACAGGAGTTTTTTCTGAAAGCTCTTGAGCTGTCTGGGGCTGGACTTTCTTGGATATTTGCCAAAAAACCAAAAAGCCAAAAATAATCATCAGTATAAAGATAATTAAGTTGACCCAAAACCCAAAAAATCTTAAAATCGGAAAGCTTAAAAAGTAACCCGCAAAACCGCCCAAAGGCCTAGATCTTATAGAAAGCTTTTCAATAGTGCCAAAAGAATTAAGAATAGCGCTCAAGCCCAACAAGCAAAGCAAAAAAGCAAAACCCGTCATTTTCATAATCCGGTTGGGTTGATGGCTGCCAATAAAAAAAATGGCTCCGCCTAAAACAAAAAACAAAGGCAATAAATAAGTGGCTTTGCCGAATAAGAATATTAGGCCGTTGAGAATCTGCAGACCGCCCTTACCAGCCAGTCCAAAAAAGGAAAATAAAATAATGGCCGCTATTAAAAGCAAAGTTAGACTGATCAAATAGCCTTTAATAGATTTAGGTAAACCGGGTAAGAAGCCGGGGTCCTTTGAGAGTTCTTTTTTAACTTGATGGTTATTCTTTTTCCTGGCCATAATATGAACACCCTTCGGGTGTCTCGGAAACGGGCAATCCTGCCCACTATAACTACTGATATAACTAAAGCAAAGTTAGCCTATTTATATATTATAGCACAAAGCGATATATCTAACTATAAATTCGCTATAACGCGCAGCAGTTTTAGAGCGTCTCGAAAATGGACAATTCCGCTCTTGTGTTAAACAAAAAATATATTATGAGAAAAGTTTTATTTTTTGAAGCCCGTGCCGGCTGGAATCAGCTTGCCAATGATAACATTTTCTTTTAAGCCCTTAAGTTTATCTTCTTTGCCCTCAATAGCTGCTCTGATCAAAACTCTTGAAGTTTCAACAAAAGAAGCAGCTGACAAGAAACTGTCGGTAGCTAGAGATACCTTAGAAATTCCCAACAAAACCGGAGAAACCACAATCTGCTTTTTACCTTTTTCTTTAAGACGTTTGTTTTCTTCTGCGAGCTTGCTCTTGCTAATCACTTCTCCCTGAATAAAGATGCCGTCGCCAGGATCCCTGACTCTCATTTTGGAAAACATCTGTCTGACAATCACTTCCAAGTGCTTGTCATGGATCGAAACTCCCTGGGAAGCATAAATTCTTTGGATCTCTCTGATAATATAATTTCTGGTTATGATTTCGCCAGCTACCTTGAAAAGCTCTTTCAAATCAATGTTGCCCTCACATAAAGGTTGACCGCCTATAATTGAATCTCCAGCTTTGACCAAAATACCTTTGCCAGCTGGAATCTCATAATCAATGACTGCTCCGGCAGCTTTGCCAGTTTTGGATTTCTTAACTTTAGCATCGATATCTGGCTTGATTTTAATCAGCTTTGAATTAATAATTTCCAAAACAGTGCCTTTAACTTGAGAGATGACTGCTTTGCCGCTTGGCACCCTGGTTTCGAAAATCTCTTCAACTCGAGGCAAACCCAAGGTAATATCGCTAGCTGAAGCCACGCCCCCGGTATGAAAGGTTCTCATAGTCAGCTGAGTGCCTGGCTCGCCAATGGCTTGGGCTGAGATAACTCCAACAGCTTCGCCAATGTTAACCAAATCCCCGGATCCCAAGCTCCAGCCATAACATTTCTGACAAACTCCCCGACCTAAGCGGCAGCCTAAAGGAGATCTGGCTAAAACCCCCTCAACTTGTTTTTCAACAATTTCTTTGGCCAGTGGCCAGGTAATTGCCTGGCCTTTTTTAACAATGATTTTTTTATCGGGACCAGTAATGGTATCAACAGCAACTCGCCCCACAATCTTCATTAAAAAGTTCTGGCCGATACTATCAGCTTCTTTCCTTGAGTATAAAATTCCCCTGGTATCGCCGCAATCTTTTTCAAAAACAATTACTTCGTGGCCGACGTCAACTAATCGTCTGGTTAAATATCCGGCTGTTGAAGTTCTCAAGGCTGTGTCGGCCGTACCTTTTCTGGCTCCATGAGTTGATAAAAAGTATTCCAACACATCAAAACCTTCTTTGTAAGAGTTTTTGATTGGCAGCTCAATAATCTGGCCTACCGGGTTAATCACCAACCCCTTCATACCGGCCATCTGAACCGGCTGAGACCAAGACCCTCTGGATCCTGAATCAATAATTGTAAATACCGAACCTCCTTCGGGAAGAGCCTTGGGAACCAGTTTTTCAATTTCTGACTTGGTTTTCTGCCAGACTTCGATTGAACGCTGGTATTTTTCCTTCTTGGACAGGAACCCTTTCTGGAAATGGCTTTCTAAAGCCGTGATTTCTTTTTCAGCTTTTTCAATCAGAGCTGGCTTTTCAACCGGCACCTGTAAATCATCCATGCCCCAGCTAATTCCTGATCTGGTGGCGCCGTCAAAACCAGTTGACTTGATCTTGTCTAAAATAGGTTGAGAATAATCAATGCCATATTTTTCAATCGCTTCCCTGATCAGTCCTTCAATCATTTTAGAATTCATGGTCTTGTTCTGGAAAGGAAAGTCAGCTGGCAAAGCTTCGTTAAAGATAAGACGGCCAACTGAAGTTTTAAAAAACCCATTATCCTGTTTATCAATTCCCACCACTTCCTTAACAGGAACTTTGATCTGAGCGTTAATGTCAATCTGATTAAATTCATGAGCTAAAAGAGCTTCTTCGGCAGAGCCAAAAATCTTGCCCTCGCCTTTAGCGCCAGGCCTAATCTTGGTAAACCAATAACAACCCAAAACAATATCCTGAGTCGGACTGACAATCGGCAAGCCCGTAGCTGGTTTTAGAAGATTGTGAGACGACAGCATGATTTCTAAAGCTTCTTTCTGAGCTTCGTCAGCCAAAGGCAAGTGCACGGCCATTTGGTCGCCGTCAAAATCAGCGTTAAAAGCCTTACAAACTAAAGGATGAACTCTAATGGCTTCGCCCTCAACTAAAATGGGCTTAAAAGCCTGAATCCCCAAGCGATGCAGGGTTGGCGCCCTGTTTAACAGCACTGCCTTACCAGTCACCACTTGTTCTAAAATAGCCCAAATATCATCTGATTCCTGTTCAATCAGCCTGGAAGCGCCCCGAACATTATAGGCTAGTTCCTGGTCGAGGATTTTTTTAATGACAAAAGGCTTGAAAAGCTCCAAAGCCATTTTCTTTGGCAAACCAACCTGATAAAGCAATAATTCTGGACCAACCACAATCACTGACCGGCCTGAGTAATCAACTCTTTTGCCTAAAAGGTTCTGTCTAAACCTGCCTTGCTTGCCTTTTAAAATATCAGCTAGAGACTTTAATAGTCTGCGACCTCCTGTTGTAGCCTGAGTCATGGTGCCTTTTCTCATACCATTGTCAATTAGAGCGTCAACTGCTTCCTGAAGCATTCTTTTTTCATTTCTGACAATGACTTCCGGAGCGCCAATTTCAAGCAAGTACTTTAAGCGATTGTTGCGATTTATGACTCTGCGGTAAAGATCGTTCAGATCTGAAGAAGCATAACGACCGCCGTCCAACTGAACCATGGGTCTGAGATCTGGGGGCAGAATTGGTAACACAGTCATAAACATCCACTCGGGGCGAATGCCGGCTTTTTCCATACCCTGAAAAAGTTTGATTCTTTTAAACAGCTTTTTCTTGTTTAATGGCGAGGCTTGCTCAATTTCTTTTTTAAGCTCAGTAATCTTTTTTTTCAAATCAATGGCGCTGAAAATCTTTCTTAAGACCTCTCCGCCGGTACCAGCTTCAAAACACTGGCCATATTTCAAAGACAAATCAAGATATTCAACCTCAGACAAAACTTTTAAGAACTTCAGGCTCATCAGTTCATCTTTAGCTCTGTCTTTGGCAGCTTTTAATTCTTTCCTGTCTTCCTTGTCCTGATTATCTTTTTTGTCTTGTTTTTTGCTTTTTTCTTTTTGCTGGGCTGAATGCCCCTGATTTTTCAAGGCCTTTAACTTTTGCGAGTATTCTTTTTCGATCTGCTCAAGAATAGACTTTTGAGCCGACTCGTCAACTTTAGTAAGAATATAGGCATTAAAATAAATGACTTTTTCTAAATGAGACATGGGCAAGTCTAAAATCTGGCCGATCCTAGAGGGAATACCCCTCAAAAACCAGATATGGGAAACAGGGGCAGCCAGCTTAATATGGCCCATTCTTTCCCTTCTGACCTGGGATTTGGTGACTTCAACCCCGCACTTATCGCAAACAATACCCTTATGCCTAATACCCCGATATTTGCCGCAATAACATTCATAGTCTTTTTCAGGCCCAAAAATCTTTTCATCAAAAAGACCGTCCTTTTCGGGCTTTTGAGTGCGGTAATTAATTGTTTCAGGCTTAGTAACTTCGCCATGGCTCCATAATATAATATCCTCGGGCGAAGCTAGTTTAATCCTGATGGCATCAAAATCAGCAACTCGCATTGTTTTTATTTATATAACTAATTTCTAAAATTCCTGTCTCTGGTTTTTTCTTTAACTTCTATGGCCAGTCCTAAAGATTTT
This sequence comes from uncultured Candidatus Saccharibacteria bacterium, assembly GCA_964437545.1. Classification (GTDB taxonomy): domain Bacteria; phylum Patescibacteriota; class Minisyncoccia; order Minisyncoccales; family GWA2-46-15; genus GWA2-46-15. The sequence continues at coordinate 9,955 of CAYTHH010000008.1, forward strand.
AATTCAGCTACTAATAAGTTAAAAGAAGCAGGCACATTAGGATTTTTGATCGGCTCTCCCTTTAAAATTGATTCGTAAGCGGCAGCTCTTCCCGGCACATCATCAGACTTAATGGTCAGCATCTCCTGTAAAATGTGGGCAGATCCATAGCCTTCCAGGGCCCAGACTTCCATTTCCCCGAACCTCTGACCGCCAAACTGGGATTTACCCCCTAAGGGCTGCTGAGTAATCAGAGAATAAGGGCCGATTGACCTCATATGGATCTTGTCTTCAACCATATGAATCAACTGCATCATGTAAATATAACCAACCGTGGCCCGGCCTCTGAAAGGTTCGCCAGTCCGGCCGTCATAAACTTGAAGCTTACCGTCTTCAGGATAGCCAGCTTCTTTTAATTCAGCTTTAATATCTTTTTCAGTCGCTCCCAAAAGAGCTGGAGTAACAGCTCGGTATCCTAATTTTTTGGCTGCCAGGCCCAAATGAGTCTCTAAAATCTGACCTAAGTTCATTCTCGAAGCCACGCTCAAGGGATTTAGAATAATATCTACGGGAGTGCCGTCTTTAAGAAATGGCATTTCTGCTTCTGGTAAAACTAAGGAAACCACCCCTTTATTGCCGTGACGTCCAGCTAACTTGTCTCCAGTCTGAACTTTACGAAGCTGAACCACTTCAACCTTAACTCTCTTTATAATTCCGGGCTCTAATTTAGCCCCTTTTTCTCTTTCCCAAACCTTAACATTAGTTACTCTTCCCCGCTTGCCATATTCAAGCAATAACGAACTGTCTTTAATTTCCCTGGCTCTTTCACCAAAAATGGCTCTTAATAATCTTTCTTCCGGAGTTAAATCTGTTTCGCCCTTGGGAGAAATCTTACCCACGAGAATATCATGGGGTCCGACTTCAGCGCCAATTCTAATAATTCCTTCTGAATCCAAATCCTTTAATTTCTCCTCGCTAACATTGGGAATATCTGAAGTAGTTACTTCGGGGCCAAGCTTAGTTTCCCTTATATCACAGGAAAAGTCTTCAATGTGAATTGAAGAAAAAGCCATGTCTTTGACCAGTTTTTCTGAGATGATGATGGCGTCTTCAAAGTTTGAGCCCCGCCAGGGCAAGAAAGAAACCAGAATGTTTCTGCCCAAAGCCAGCCAGCCTGAGTCAATTGAAGCGCCGTCAGTCAGAATATCTCCTTGTTTTATTTTCTGGCCTTTTTTAACAATTGGCTTTTGGTGAAAACAAGTGTATTGATTGGTTCTGACAAAAGTTCTTAAGTGATAATCTGTAATCACTCTGGTCTTTTGGTTTTGAATCCTAATCAGGCTGGCATCAATATCTCGGACAACCCCGTCATCTTTGGCAATTAAAATCTGACCCGAGTCTCTGGCTACGGCCGGTTCCACGCCGGTGCAAACCAGGGGAGCTTCAGGAATTAGCAATGGCACTGATTGGCGCTGCATATTAGATCCCATCAAAGCCCGATTAGCATCGTCATTCTGTAAAAAAGGGATGGAGGCAGTAGCGGCAGAAATGGCTTGCTTTGAAGAGACGTCAATAAAATCAATCTTCTCTTTTTCAATCTGGCCTGGTTCGCCCTTAATCCTGGCTGCCACCCGGGCTGGAATAATCATCCGAGTTTTTTCATCAATAGGAATGCCAGCGTGAGCAATACTATATCTTTCTTCCTCATAAGCATTTAAATAAAAAATCTCGTCAGTCACTTTGCTCTTAACTACTTTAAAGTAGGGGGTTTCCAGAAAACCAAACTGATTGACCCTGGCAAAGCAGGCTAGGTGTGAAATTAGCCCCACGTTTTGGCCTTCTGGGGTCTGAATCGGACAAATCCGACCATAGTGAGAGGGTTGGACGTCCCTGACCTCTAAGCCGGCTCTTTCCCGAGTTAAACCGCCAGGTCCGGTCGCCGCCAACCTTCTTTTATGCTCTAACTCCGCTAAAGGATTTTCGTTATCCATGAATTGGCAAAGCTGGCTGGAAGTAAAGAATTCTTTAATGACTGCCATCAAGGGTCGGGGATTAATGAGTTGAGCCGGAGTCATCACGTCTTCTTCTAAAGTTGACATCCTGTCTTTAATAATCCTTTCCATCCTCAATAAACCAACTCTCATTCTGTTTTGTAGAATTTCAGCTGAGGTTCTGACTCTTCTGTTTCCTAGGTGATCAATGGGATCAGGTAAAGATCCTGGGGTATTGTTTAATCTAATGATTTCATGAATAACAGTAACAATATCTTCTGGCCTTAAGACCCGATCTTTAATATCAATGTCTTCGTCTGATTTTGATTTTTTAATATCTCCCTTCAAAGCCCTGAATCTCTGGTTCATTCGCCACCTGCCCACCCTAGACAAATCATATCTTTCAAAATTAAAGAACATATTTTCAATTAACTCTCTGGCTGTATCTGGAGTCACCAAATCTCCAGGCCTGATTCTTTGGTAAATTTCGACTAAAGCTTCTGCCTGATTATGGCTGGAATCTTTTTTAATGGTTTCTTCAATATATTTTACATCAGGATCATTATCAACATCCTGAAAAAGCTCTTTTAAAGAATTATCTGAGGCAATGCCAAAAGCCCTCAAGATAGTGGTTGCCGCTACCTTTCTCTTGCGGTCAATCTTAATCCCGATAAAACCCGAAGCGTCTGATTCAATCTCTAGCCAAGCACCCCGGTTAGGAATAATTTTGGCACCGAAGTAATGATGGTCGCCAATAAGATTGCTTGTGAAAAACACGCCGGGAGAACGAATCAATTGGGCAATGGCAACTCTCTCAACTCCATTAACAACAAATGTGCCCCTATCAGTCATAATGGGAAAATCAGCTAAAAATACTTCTTGTTCTTTGACTTCTTTGGTCTTTAAATTAACCAGCCTGATCTTGGCTCTTAAGGAAGCTTCATAAGAGGAATTGTCATTCTTAGCTTCAAGATCGTTTGGATATTTGGGGTCGTCAAGCTTGAAATTTAAAAACCAGAGTTCAAACTCTTTTTTAGTATAGTCTCTGATTGGAGAAGCTTCGATTAAAAGGTCTTTAACGCCTTTTTCTATCAGCCACTGCCAGCTGTTCTTTTGCAAAGAACCCAGATAGGGCAACTTAAAAGAAACATTGGACTTAGAAAAAGATTTTGTTTTCATTGATGGCTTTTAATTAAGGTGAGGCAGGTTGCTGAAGGGACCATTGCAAGTCATACCCCGATAATTACTTTGATTTTTTTCCTTTAAATTAAGGGTTGGCGAGTGAAGCCGCGGCTGGAAATCTCTTAAACCTAAAGTAGTTTGCCAAACAAATGATTCTATTGAAAATATAGGGCAACTTAAAAGAAATATTGGACTTAGAAAAAGATTTTGTTTCCATAATCTTGCAAAGATACCTAAAAATCCCCATTAGAAGTTGGGGAGTTAAAATTACAAAGACTTCAATTGAGCCGAGCAGGCTTCAAGATAAGTTTGGATTATTTTAAAAAACTTAAATGCTCTATAACTACACAAAAAACCTAAAGTCCCTCTAGGTTGCATGTTTAATCATTATATTAAGATTCATAGTATTTTGTCAAGGTCGGAACTTATTTACTCAGCTCTTCAAACTTTTTTAATAAGACTTGATTTTGAGGACTGAGTTCCAGGGCCTTTTTAACCTGAACCAAGGCTTCAGCCCTATTACCCTCTTTCTCTAAAGCCAGACCTAGAGAATAAAGACCGTTTAAGTGTTGAGGAGCTAGTTTTAAAACTTGCTGAAAATATTGAATCGCCTTTTGACTATCACCCTGGTTAAAGTAAAGCCGGCCCAACTGAAAAGAAATGTCTGGATTCAAAGGATAAAGGTTTTGCAAATGGCTCAAAGAGTTTATGGCTGCTTTAACTCCTACCTGGTTTTCAGTTATTAAAGCCAAGTAAATCCTAGGATCAATTAAATCGGGCTTTAAAGTTTGAGCTAGTATAAAACTCTCTCTGGCTTTGTCATAATTGTTTTGGAAAAAATATATCTTGCCAAGCTTAAAATATAACAAAGGATTGCTGGGTTCAAGCTCTAGAGCTTTGGTAAAAGAATTAAGGCTCCAATCTTCAGCTCCGGCTGCTAAGCCCAAAACTTTTTGATGAACTGATCCCAAGCTTTCCCAGCTAACCACCCAAAAAGGCGCTATTTCTGTTGAAGCCTTGGCTGCCTGGACAGATTTGGCCACTAGTTGAAAAATACTGTCGCTGTCTAAAGTTCCTGATTCTTCCACGGTTTGATTTAAAAATGCCTGGCTCAGCATCACTTGATACTGGGCAAATAAAGGATTGGCTGAAACTGCTTTTTGCAACCAAGCTACTTTAATTTCTTCTGTCGGGCTTTTAAAACTCTGATTATAAAAGTAATCTCCAGAATAAAGTCTAAAGGTGATTAAAACTATTAACACCGCCAGTAAGCTGACAAATCCCAGAGAAACAATGCTTACAGTCCGGCTTTTGAAAATCTTTTCCAAAGAAACTTCTTTGCTAACCGAATTTTCAGTAGCCATCAAAGCCAAAATGAGCCAGAACACAAATCCCAGAGTAATATTCTGGTAGTAAACTGCCAAGCTTAAAAAAGACGCTAGAAAAGGAAAAAATAATGGCTTGCCAAAAACAGTTTTTAAACCAAAAATTGCTATCGCTAAAAAACCCATTAGTCCCAAAAGCCCGCAGTTGACAGACAGCTCATTCAAATGACTAAGGGGTCTGTCAAATCTGATCTGCCAAAAAGAACTTTGATTAAATACTGCTGGCCTGAACTTTGAAAAAGTATAGGCAAAAGTGCCGGGTCCTGATCCTAGAATTGGTTTTAAGATTAGGGCTTGTTTTGCCATTTCAAAAGAAAGCTGGCGATTCAGGGTTACTTCTCTGGGCAAGTTAAAGAAGTTTGGCACTGGCCAGATCAAACCAGCCAAAGATATGGTTAATAATACGGCTAAACTCAAAACCAAAAGTTTATCTTGCTTTTGAAGGCCTTTAATGAGCAGATAAATCAAGTAGGCAGCGCTGACAAAAACCAAAACCAGCCAGCTGGAATAATAATCAATTAAAACAATGATTGACAAAAAAGCCAAACTAAAGAATCGAAAGATCTTTTTTTCCTGATTCAAACTGACAAAAACCAAAGCAGCCAAGAACATGCTCAATCCTTCAAAAGAAGGAGCCACCAGATTAAAAAACTTAAAAATAGGCAGACAGGCTAAAGCTGCTGAAACGAGCAAAAGCTTTAATAGCTTTTGGTTTTGGGAATAGCGGCTAATACTAAAATAGGCAAAAACCAAGCTGATTAGAGCTAGTAAACCATCAGAAAACCTGGCATAAAAGCCAAATAAACTAACTACTCGGTCAATTGAAAACAAAGCTGAAACGCAAAAAATCAGGGCAAAGCCAATTACCAGAGCGTCAAAAGGCCAGAGAATTTTAAACTTTTTTTTAGAAATCTCTATAGCTAAAGTAAAACCAAAAGCAATCAGACTGAGAAAGAAAAGCAAGCCAATCTTTGGAAACTCCCAAGCTTCGAAAAATACTGGCAACCAAAAAACTGGCAAGAGCAAAACAAGCAGGCTTAAAATATAACCTTGAAAACGCTCTAGCTTGATCATCAAAAATTATTACCTAAGATTATTCGATCGGACTAGGTGATGGCGAAGTCTCTGCTTCAGTCGCAGGAGTTAATTGTTCTTCTGGAGTTTCCTGAATCGGAGGTTCAAGCTCGGTCAAACCTTCAAGGGCTGGCTTGCCGGCTTTCAAGTTCTCAATAATTCCCTTAATCAAAGTATTGTCTTGATTAAGTTCGGCAATTTTTTCAAATTGCTCAATGGCTTTTTGAGTTTCCTTTTTACCATCATAAATCAATCCTAAGAAATACCTGGCATTAGCATAGTTGGAATCCAAGACAACCACTCTTTCGAATTCAGCCTGGGCATTATCTATCTGATTATCAGCCTGGTAAATCAAGCCTAATTGGAAGCCAAGACCGGTATCAAAGGGAGCCAATATCTTGGTTTCTTCAAGCTTAATAATAGCATCGCTAATCTTGTTTTCCCTGATATCAACCATGGCTAATTGAAACCTGGCCTGAGCATAGTCTGATTTTAGTTCAAGCGCTTTTTCAAAGTTTTCTCTGGCTTTGTCAAGCGCTGCCTGATTTTCCGCTTGTTTTTCCTCATCCTGAGATAAAGAGTCAGACCTGGAAGCATAAACCTGGCCGATGGTAGTAAACGCAAAAGGATTAGTCGGATCAAGCTTAATTGATTCCTGATAGGCATTGATGGCCCATTCGTCTGAATTCGTAATTAAGGGCATAATGTTATTGTAAACATAACCCCTGACGGTCCAGTTAGCCACGTTCTTGGGAGCTGAGTCAGTTGAAGATTTAGCTGCTTCAACTAATAAAGAAATCAAGTCTCCCACATTCTGACTCATTTGTTCTTGGGTTAAGTCTTGCTTAGCCAACTCGTCATTGATCCTAAAAAGATAAACCTGGGACAAATCCCTCCAGTAATTATCTTGCTTGCCATTAGTTAATCTAATCGCTTTACTTAAGTAATTAATGGCCGCGTCATTATTACCACTTTGAACTTCATCTAAAGCATTCAAGTAATTGATTTCGGCAAAGAATCTCTGGCCTTGGGCAAAGAAAACCACCATAGAAACAATCAAGACGGTAATAAAGGCAAAGGAAACTCCAACCGTGATCCAGGAAGTGCTCAATCTTGATTTCTTGACTTGAACAGCGCCTTCGGCTGGTTCAGTCAAAACTTGAAAATTAAAAGTTCTGGTTTTAAATCCAGCCAGACTAAATATCAAAGCTACCAGCAACCAGAAAATAAATATTAAAGACAGATTGCTGGGATAAAGCAACAAACCGACAATAGTGCCAATAAAACTGGCAAAGACGCCAATCATCATTACCCAGGTAAGACTTTCTTTTTTGCTTTCTCGAGACACTATGCTTTTAAAGCCGATAAAAGCGCTGACCAATACCACCGCTAAAAAGGAAAGGAATCCCAAAATACCGGTCGTGGCCAATCTATCGCTCAATTCTGAAGAGCCAGAGCTAAATCTGGTTCCCCAAAAAGCAGTCTCGTTAATTTCAATGGGTTTGTATTTTGAATAGTCATAGATAAAGGTTCCCGGCCCTGATCCAACTAGCCAGGAAAGCGGCGACTTGAAATTTTTAAGGGTTTGCCAAGCAATATTAAAACTGGTTCCTAGAGACGGGGATACTTCAGCCGGCAAATCAATGGTAGGAAAGACTGCGGTTTTCATCACCAAAGCAAACAAAGCCATGGCTAAAAACAGCATAGGCAAAAACAGCCAGCCAAGCTTAAAGACCTCTCTTTTGGAAATACCGAAGATTAGAATAACTGAAGAGCTGATCAGTAATATCAGCCAGGCAGTCTGGAAATTAACAGCCAGTAAGACCAATAAAGACAAGACAATAAACAGCCAAACCAGGACTTTAACTAATTTTGATTTGGAAGAAAAGATAACGCTGGCAGCCAAAGGCAGAACTGTGGCCAAAAAAATGGCTAAAGAATTAACCGAACCAATAGTGTTAAACGAGGTTGACTTACTAAAGTCAAAAGGAAGAGGAAACTTTCCCAAGAGCTGAGGCAAGGCAATTATAGATACTAATAATCCTGAAATGGCTAAAACAAAGATTAAGCCAAAAACATCTTCCGGTTTTTTAAACAAGTTACTAACCAAAAAGTAAAAGAAGACCAAGACCAGAGTGGTTAAAAAGCTTGAGGAAATAACTAAAGGCCAGCCCCAAAAACTAGCATACTGGTAAGCTGATCCAAGGGTTGACAAGCCAATTATTAAGATAAAAACAAAAGCTGGTAAGTTAAACCAACTCAAGTCAAGGGAAATCTTTTCTTCAATCAGGGATTTTAACAACCAGGCAAAAAGAGATACCAATACTAAAACAGTTAACAAAATCTGCTTATTAAAGTCTAAAACATTGCTGGTAGAGGGCAAAAAGAACAACGGCAACAGAAACACTAAAAGAAAAATTCCTGTTTTGGATAGTTTTTGCCAACTCCTAGTTTGAGTTAATGCATCCGACATATTTTTTAATTATTTTGATTATTTACTTATACTTATGACATATCATTATTAACTATTATAGCTTGATTTTGCTTTGCTGGCTAGTTCATAATTTTAAGTTATTGAATTATTAATTTTATCGGAATTGTGCTTAGCCGATTGTGCTTGGCCCGGCCAAGCACAACTATATTAAATAATATTTTCGTAATGGTTTAATCTCTCTACGGAATAATCTTTTTTAAGGACAATACAGACTGCATCTATCCGGCAAGAACCTTCCCATTTGGTTCTGGCCGCGTAAGCCGTTGCATTACTCCAAAGTTTTCTTAATTTTCTTTTGTCAATTGTTACTTCTGGAGTCCCAAAATCTTCTCCCACTCTCGTTCTCACTTCCACGAAGATCAATTGCTTTTTCTGTCTTGCCACTAAATCTATTTCTGCGTATTTTGTTTTATAATTTTGCTCAATTATCTTATATCCTTTTTTCTGTAAATATTCTTTGGCAATCTCCTCGCCCCTCCTGCCCGTTTCCAAGTGCGCCCTCCCCCTAAAGGAGCTTAGTTCCTTTTTCATAAATCCCTCCTCTTTTCCGCTAAAGGAGCTTAGCTCCTTTTTCTTATTTCTGCCCATTATAAAGGAGCTTAGTTCCTTTAGCTTAAATGTTTTCATATATTTTTGATCTGTACTGCAAAGCTTCAGCCATGTGAGCAATGCCGACATCTCTCACTCCAGCCAAATCGGCAATGGTTCTGGCAACTTTTATCATTTTCATATAAGACCGGGCTGACAGCTGGAATTTCAGACCAGCCTGCTTCAAAAGTTGTTCTACTTCTTTTGTCAACTGGCAGTATTTTTTAATCTGACTGTTCTTCATTTGGGCATTCGTATAGCACAAGAAAGTTTTGATACCTCTGCTATAAACATTTTCTTGCTTAAAGCGTTCGAGTTGGATTCGGCGGGCTGCTGCCACTCTCTTTCTGATTTTTTCCGATGATTCCAAAAACTCCGAAGCTTTCTGGTTTTCCGAAAATTCCTCAACGTCAACCGGCTGGATTACCACATGTAAATCAATTCGATCCAAGATTGGTCCGGAAATCCTTTTCTGATATTTTCTGATTTGCCTGGGAGAACAAACACAGTTTTTCTTCGGATGGTTTAAATAACCACAAGGACAAGGATTGGCTGAGGCCACTAGCATAAAATCTGCCGGATATTCCACCCTTTCTCTGCTTCGAGATATCGTCAGATAGCCGTCTTCTAAGGGCTGACGCAGAGCCTCCATAGCTGATCTAGGAAATTCGTTAAACTCGTCTAAAAAAAGAACTCCTCGGTGCGCTAAGCTAACCTCGCCTGGCTGAGGCTTAGTTCCACCGCCAATTAGCCCTACTTGCGAGGCCGTGTGATGAGGCGCCCTGAATTGGCGGTTGGTTACCAGGGAACCTCCGGGCGGAATGTTGCCTGTCGCTGAATATAGTTTTGTCACTTCCAAAGATTCTTTTTCGCTCAAAAGCGGTAAAATTCCAGACAAAGCCCGAGCCAGCATGGTTTTTCCCGATCCAGGACTGCCCGTCATAATTATGTTATGACTTCCGGCAGCTGCAATTTCCATGACTCTTTTTGCCTGTTCTTGGCCTAATATTTCCCTCATATCAAACTCAGCCGGAGAGGAAAGCCTATCATCAATTACACTCTTTTTAAAAACAATGGGGTTAATAAGCTTTTTGCCTAAAAAATGTGAAGCAAGTTCAAAAAGATTTTCCACCGGATAAACTTTAATTCCATTGATAACCGCGGCTTCGTTAGCCGAATCCCTTGGAACAAATAAATGTTCAAAACCAAACTCTTTGGCAAAAAGCGCCAGTAAAAATGCTCCCCGGGTATGACGCAAAGAACCGTCCAAAGACAGTTCGCCGAAAAATAAAGATTTCTCCGGCAAAGAAAATGGTAGAACGCTCTTGACTATTCCTAAGGCAATCGGCAAATCATAAAAAGAACCTTCTTTAGGGATATCAGCCGGAGCCAAATTAACGGTAATTTTCTTTGGGGGAAACTCAATGCCCGAACTTAAAATGGCTGCCCTTACCCTTTCTCTGCTTTCGTCCACGGCTTTATCGGGCAAACCGACAATCTCAAAACCCGGCAAACCTCGATTGGCTAAATGAACCTCAACGTCCACTTTGATTGTTTCAAGCCCCAAATTAGCGGCTGACGAAACTTTAACTAACATATCAGTTAATAATAGAAACTCGACCGGGCAGTTGGGCTTTACGCCCTTTGCCGAATTGATGGTTTCTTTTAAACTTTTTAATTAAAACTTGCTATTGCCGGGTAAATTCGGGTATTGCAAAAATTTTCACTACTTGGCATAATATTTATTGCCTTCTTGTTTTATAAAACCCTTGATTTGCATTAAAGACAAATTAGCGCTAATTTTAGAAACCGGAAGAGAAAGCATTCTTGCTAAAACATCTATCTCCGATGGTTCTTTTTCTAAATAATCCATTATTTTTTTCTCCAGCTGATCCGCTTGAATCGCAGTTCCAATTGAATTGCTTGACTTAGCCAACTTTCCAAAAAGGAGCTTAGCTCCTTTTAAGTTAAAATACTTTAAAACATCGCTGGCTTCAGTTACCACCTCGGCTCCTTCTTTTATCAATTGAGCCGTTCCTCTTGAAACTTCACTTGTCAAAGGCCCGGGCACAGCAAATATCTTCCTGCCAAAACTTTTGGCAAATCCTACCGTTATCATTGTTCCCGAGTTAAGTGCGGCCTCTACCACTAAAACCGCTTTTGAAAGTCCGGCCACAATTCTATTTCTCCGCGGATAAGTCCAGTTGGCCGGTGGAAAATTTCCTTCAAATTCAGAAATAATTAATCCCTTATTTTCTAAAATTTTATTGTAAAGATCTTCCTGATATTCGGGGTGAATCACATTTATACCGCAAGGCATAACCGCGATGGTTCTGCCCCCGATCTCCACCGTAGCTTGATGAGCAGCCTCATCTCCGCCATACATAAATCCGGAAACTATGGTTATGCCTGCAGCCGCTATCTCGGTAACCAATTGCTTGGTTATCCTCCTGCCATAGCTTGTCAATCGCCGCGACCCTACCACTGCCAGACAATTTTCCTCGCCAGAGGCGGCTCCGCCTTGGGCGGAAAAAATATCATCCCACTCCCCCTTATAATAAAGCTTCGTGGGCGCATCCTTAATCTTTTTCAATGATACCGGGTATCTTTTATCTTTTAATTCAACAGAACCAAATTTGCTTCTGTCAATAATTCTTTCCGTATCACTTTTAGATTTTAAATTTAACTTTTGCATTTTGACTTTTAAATTTTGGATTTCTCTATACGGTCCGGGCCAGGGTAAAACCGAAAATTCTTTTTACTCCCGACTTTTTTAAAACCTTGGCGCACTCTTTCATCGTCGCCCCGCTTGTCCAAACATCATCCACTAGCAAAACGCTGTCGCAATCTCCGCTCTCTCCTTTTCCCTGAAATGAATCTTTCACATTGACCATCCTCTCTACTTTATTTAATGTAGTCTGCGATAAAGTGTCTTTTACTTTTTCCAGTAAAGGCAATACCTCCCTCCCCGTTATTTTCCCAAGTTTGCGAGCGATCAATTCTGCCTGGTTAAATCCCCTTATTTTCTCTTTTTTCTTAAACATAGGTACAAAAGTTATAATTGTGTTTTCCGGAAGATATGGCTCCCTTATTTCAAAAGCTATTTCAATAAGCTCATTGATGGCGTCAAATATACCATTATATTTAATTTTAAAAATGATTTTCTTCGCCAGACCCTCATACTCCCAGCAACCGATTACTTCTTCCAAACTTCCCTGGTGAAAAATGCTAGGGGTCTCGGAAAGAAATAATCTGCAATTTTCACAAACATATTTTCCTTCTTTGCCACAGCCAATACAATTCTTCGGGAACATTATATCCGCTACGATTTTCATTATCTGCCTCAACATTATTTCCTTCTGTTAGATTAGTTACCCAGTAGTTGCTTGGCCGGGCCAAGCAACCATTTAGTTTTCTAAAAATAAATCTTTGGCTTTCTCCCATTTCTTGCTTTCCAAAACATCTTCAACAAATTGACGGTATTTTTGACCATTTGGAAAAATTTCACCGAGCAGTCCTTTTTCTATAATTATCGACTCTCTCTTCCCAATATATTCTTGATGAGTGCCCCACGGATAATCCTGAACAAATCGCATAATTTTTTCCTTGTTTCTAATTCCTGTTTCTTTTAATTTTGGCTCCGCTAATTTTGCCGGATTAATCACATTTATATACACCAATAAGTATCTCAAATATGTTTCATCTTCTACCGGCACTGCCTTAAAACGTCCCTGAAATAAACCACCAACTCTGTTGTATTTATTGTTAAAATATTCAGCATATCCCGTGCCGAGTTTGTGCATGAATTTGGATATGCCTCCGTCCTGAATTTCTTCAATCAATAAATGAAAGTGATTAGGCATCAGACAATCAGCTATTATTCTAATCAAAGACTCTCGGTTTCTTTTTTCTTTTGCGAAAAACTCTTTGAGAACGCCGAAGGTTACCCTGCCTCGATTTTTCTCCATCTGCCAAAGCAGATTTGCCGTTGTCTTTTTATCGTTAAAAAGGAAAAGTCCTTGTAGGAAACGCCAACGATCGCTATCATCCTTAAAAATACTGCGTTTTTCCACGCCTCGGTTAAAGATGTGATAAAAATTTCCTTTTTCGAATTTAATCTTTCTCATATTTTGGTTACTTGATTTGGTTGCTTGGCCGGGCCAAGCAACTACCAAGCAACTACTGGGTTAGGTACAAAGTGCTACGTAAATATATTTTATTCTGTTGGCACGGTTATGGTTGCGCCTCAACAACCGGCGCTGGAGCTGGAGCTGATTCTGCAACTGGAACAGGCGCGCTTTCAACTGGAGCTGGAGCTGATTCTGCAACTGGGACAGGCGCGCTTTCAACTGGAGCTGGAGCTGATTCTGCTTGAACTGGCTCAGATACTGGCTCAGATACTGGCTCAGATACTGGCTCAGATACTGGCTCCGGTGAAGATTCGGGCACGACTTCAGGCGTTGAATTTGGAGTTATCGAAGGCTCCGTAGAAACCGAAGGTTCTAAAGGGCTTTCTAAGGGAATCGGCACAGTTAAAATTGAGCTGCCAGACTGAGGAATATTTTGTTCAACTTGACTATCCTCGCAAGAACCCTTAACCTTTTTCCACTCGCCGTTCTCAATCCAAGTGCAGTAGAGCTCGCCCGTAGCATTATCCACCATTTCCATCTTGTCCATCTTAGCAGTCTGGGTAGTTACTTTGCCGGCAATCACTTCTCTTAAGGAAGCAACACCGTTCTGCATAATCAGTCCCATTTCAGCCAAGGCTGCTTTGACTGTTTCAGCAAAAGCGCTTAAAATAGTTGTCTGGCTTTGCTGGTCAGGACCAATCAAACCAACATTATTTAACTGGCCGTTAAACCAGCTGGTGTTTATAAACATGGAAATCCGGCCACAGACAATTGGTTGCTTGGCCCGGCCAAGCAACTGCCCTTGGGTAGCGGAGGGGGCTGGACAAATTTCAATCTTGCCCTTGCCATTGGCCGGATCAAACTCTTCCAGGGCCTTACCAACCACATATCCTGGTTCCATTGCTTTAGCGCCGACTCCGGGTATTGAAGAAACAGTAATGGCATCACCAATGGCAATCGGCCCGTTTTCAGTGGAAACTTTGACTAGAATCCTGCCTGCTAAAGCCACTTTTCTCCAAATGCCGATTGTTTCATCTCCCAATAAAATGCCAGGGTTAGTGGAGACAGCACCCAAGAGCTTGGCATCATCAGGGCTAGCTGCTTTTATAATTTGGGAAGGATTTTCAGGATCAGCAGAAACCAAGTCTCCAGCTGCAATGGTTTCATCTTTGGTTTGATATTCCTCGGCAATATCAAAGCCTCCAGCTATGGTAGCTGAAACAAAATTGGCTTTGATAGCATAAAGATTGTTAAAGAATCCAGATGAAGAATTCCCTAAGTCACCAGCTGGAGTATAGACCACAAAGCTGTCAGAAACAGTATTTCCAATAATCATGTCAGTTAAGGTCAGGATTTGCCAGACCGCATCAGTGCCGTCTACGCATCTTGTTACTAAAGCAATTCTAGCGTGCTTTGATTTGGAAGCGTTATAAAAGATATTGGTTTCATTAAGATCTTCAGAGCTTTGCAATACTGCCTGGTTTTCGTTATTTTCTTGCCCCAAACAGGTTCCAGACAAAGGAGCATTAGCCAGTTCGCCGCTCACCAAAGCGGTATTGGCTGCAGTCACAGATCCTGCCACACTCAACCTGCTGGCTGGATCTGAAGTGCCAATACCCACATTGCCATTATTAAGAACTGCCATATAATTGGTCACTCCTTTGTTAATTGTGAAAGCATTGCCGGTATCTGTTTCTCCCAGGGCAATATTCAATTTGCCCATAGGTTCGCTGGTGCCGATGCCAATGTTGCCAGAGCTACTTATGTATAGATTATTAACCAAAGGAGAGATTTGGGCCTGTTGTTCCTGAATAGCTTTAACTAAAACAGATGTAATATGTCCATAGTTAATTCCCC
>CAYTHH010000009.1:0-16686 GCA_964437545.1 uncultured Candidatus Saccharibacteria bacterium
TGGCGGAGGAGGTGGGACTCGAACCCACAGGCCCGTTTTAACAGGCGCAGGTTAGCAACCTGCTGGAATAACCATTATCCGACTCCTCCTATAAAATCCATTTCCAGCATACTTTATTTTAGTCTCTTATTCAAGCTTCTCCGAGTTGTATTTAAGCTGTTTTTCTGTTAATTTGAATATAATGCCCCCATAACTTAACGGATAGAGTACAGCTTTGCGGAAGCTGGAATGGAAGTTCGATTCTTCCTGGGGGCACTTCGAAAATCTCAATGCAGGCACAAAAACCATGGATCTTGCTTCTCCCATTGAACAAATTCCTAGAATCGGTCCGACTCTTCAAAAAAGATTCAGGAAATTAGGAATTAAAACAGCCAAAGATCTTATCTATCATTTTCCTCTCAGATATGAGGATTTTTCTAATTTCAGTAAGATAAGTTTTTTAAAAGCGAGAACTGATGTTGCTGTCAGGGGTAAAATCCTGGAAATAAAATCCAGTTTGGCTTGGAGAAAAAGAATGACTCTGACAAAAGCTGTAGTCGGAGATGACAGCGGCGCTATTAAAATTGTTTGGTTTGGCAAGCCCTATATTACTGACAACCTTGAAATCGGGGATGAAGTTATTATGGCTAGCCGAGTCAGCCAGGGTAAAGAGGGCTTATATTTGAACAATCCTGCTTATGAAAAACTTTCAAAAGAAAAATCTTTTTTAAAAAGCAGGGTGGCTGGATTAATGCCCGTTTACCCTGAGACTGAAAAGCTTTCTTCCAAATGGTTAAGAGGCATAATCAGGCAAACCCTGGCAATTTTAAAAGATGATTTTCAAGAATTCTTACCCGAGAATTTTATTAAAGAATTTAATATTCTGCCTTTGTCCAAAGCTGTTTGGCAAATTCATTTCCCGGATTCTATGAAATTAGCTGACAGAGCCAGAAAAAGATTTGCCCTAGAAGAACTATTCTTAATTGAAACTTTTGTATTAAGAGAAAGGGTCAAGCTTTTGCAAACCAAAACCCATCCGATTCCTATGGATATTACTTTAATTAAAAGATTTGTTAATGGTTTGCCTTTTAAATTAACTGATGCCCAAAGAAAATCCAGCTGGCAGATATTAAAAGACTTAGAAAAGACTCACCCGACCAATCGACTTTTGGAAGGGGAGGTAGGTTCGGGTAAAACCGTAGTTGCAGCCATTGCTGCTCTTAATACTGCCAAGGCCGGCTTGCAGGTAGCTATTATGGCTCCGACTGAAATCTTGACTAAACAGCATTTTAAAGAAGTAGCTAAAATGCTTTTCAAGTTTAAATTAACCATTGCTCTTTTAACCGGCAAGGAAGACCAGATCATGGCCAAAAAACTTAAGGGAGAAACAATTGAGGCTTCCAGAAGAAAAATCCTGGACAAATGCTTAAAGGGGGAAATAGATATTTTAATCGGCACCCATGCTTTAATCCAAGACAAGGTTAAGTTCAAAAACTTAGGACTGGTAATAGTTGACGAACAGCACCGCTTTGGCATTGAACAAAGGGCCAAACTTTTAAAAGAAAGTAAAACAAAAAATTTGCCCATTCCTCACCTGTTGTCTATGACCGCTACTCCGATTCCAAGATCTTTGGCCTTAACTATTTACGGAGACTTGGATTTATCAATTATTGACGAATTGCCCAAGGGCAGAAGAAAAATCATTACTAGGGTTATATTGCCCAAAAATCGCCAGGAAGTTTATGACTTTATAAAACACCAAATTGATTTGGAAAGACAGGCTTTTGTAATTTGCCCGAGAATAGAGAAAAAAGAGCTTGATAAAAAAAGAATTGATAAACGACAATCAGCTTGGAGTGAAGTCAAAACCGTCACCGAAGAAAAAGAAAAGTTGGCAAACGAAATTTTTCCCGGCTTAAGAGTAGAAATGCTCCACGGCAGAATGAAACCAAAAGAAAAAGAAAAGATCATGAAAGACTTTAAGTTTAATAAAATCAAAATTCTAGTGGCTACTTCGGTTATTGAGGTTGGCATTGATATTCCCAACGCCTCAGTTATGGTTATTGAATCAGCTGACAGATTCGGCTTGGCCCAACTTCACCAGCTCAGGGGCAGAGTAGGAAGAAGTTTTCATCAATCATATTGTTTTCTTTTTACCGACTCTTCTTCTTTGAAAACTAAGCAAAGACTTAAAGCCATAATTAAAGCTCAAGACGGTTTTGAGCTGGCAGAAAAAGATTTGGAGATAAGGGGACCGGGCGAATTTGGCGGCAAAAAACAATGGGGCATTCCAGACCTGGCCATGGCCTCTTTAAAAGATTTTGCCCTGGTGGCAAAAGTAAAACAATCAGCCAAGGAAAATCTGGAAAAAGATCCTCATTTAAAAAAGCAGGTTTTGTTGAAACAAAAACTGCAAAGATTCCAGCGAAAAATCCATTTTGAGTAAAGCTATTGTTTCCTCACTTTTCTAGTGGCCCAGGATTGCAAGGGGCGATTTAACATTAAAATGGTCTGCGCCTCAAGAGCCGGCAAGGCTGAAAAGAAAATCATGCCGATGGGCAGTATTAACCACTCAACAACAAAAATGAGTTTTTTAAATCTGCCTATCTTTTGGGGTTTTAAAGAAAACAGAGAAAAGCTGAGATAAATCGAGCTCAAAAGACCGATCATGGTCACGGTCATGATTCTTGAAGTTAAATGAGGCAGATTATGGGCAATCAAAGTCTGAGAAAACACATCTCCTCCCAGGGCAATGGGCAGCCAACCCAGCAAAAAAAGTAAAATAGAATTAGTTGCCCAGGACCAATGCGATTCAAAAAGGAAAAACCCCTGGGAAAGTTTCTTTTTAAAAGAAATTTTTTTGTCTTTAAAAAAATTAAAGAAAACATAAGGAATTTCGCCAGCCCCATAAGCCCATCTTCTTTGCTGCTTATAAATACTGAGAGCAGTTTTTAAAATCGTATCTGAAACATTGGCATCCATACTAACCGGATAATAAATCGGCTGAACTGAATAATTGCTATTGTATTTTAAATAACAAAGCCAAAAAATTCTGGAATCGTCAGAAACTACGTCCGGCTGTTTAAAACCAATTTCAACCATGGCTTTAAAACTCATGGCATGAGAAGAAAAAGTAACCAGCTTCTCGGGCCTTTCCTGACTCAGAGCGTTCCAGAAGGTAGAAGACAAAGCCAAAGATCTTGAAAAAAGAGGCGCCTCCCAAATATTATTAATGAAAAGGGGAATGGGTTGAAAGCTGGTTTGAGTTGGATTTTCAGCTTTTAAATAATACCAGGCCAAGCAACTGAAATACTTGGGAAAGATACAGGTATCAGTATCAAAGAAAGAAACAATAATATTCTCATAGGGAATATTTAAAGGATCGATGATCTCCTTGCTTCTTTTGCCAGCCCAGTTGTCATTAGAGCCCTTGCCGGCAATTTCTCCACTTAAGTTACCGGGATGCCAAGTAATTAAGAATTTGAAAAACTTATCTCCAAATTCCTGATTAATGATTTTAATAGATGACTCTGTCTCAGAACGATATTTTTCCTCAGCAGACAAAACAACAATAATCTTTTCTTTTGGATAATCACTCTCAATCAAAGTCTTAAAAGCATCTCTGATTACTTCTAAAGGTTCATGGCAAACAGTAAAAATACAAAGGTGGTAAATCTTTTGCCAATCGGCAATTTGTTGTAATTTTTCTTTCCAGTTAGTTCTCTGGCTTTCTTGCATTTTCCTGTAGCTGGAATGCAAATGAAAAGCAAAATAGATTCCCCTGAAAAACCAATAAATATCAAAAATTAAGATAAAAATAGCAACCATAAAAGGTTGCTTCCAGGAAAAAAAGATTGCCAGAAGAATAGTCAGCCAAGAAACAGCTCCGGGCAGAATTTCAAGGAAACGATAAAGCCGCCTATCTTTAGGGTCTGTTAAATCTTTAGAGCTAGCAATTCTGAGGTTCATTAATTAAAAAACTCTATTGCGAAAATTATTATCAGTAATACTATGATTTTATTGCTATCATACTTATTTCAATTTTCGCGCCAAGAGGCAGCTCTTTGACGCAGACAGTTTCTCTTGCCGGATAAGGATCTTTCATATAACCACCATAAACTTCATTAACTTTGCCGTAAATAGTCATATCGGTAACATAAATCGTGGTTTTAACTACATTTTCAAAGGAAGCATCAGCTTTTTTAAGAACTTCCTTTAAATTTTTCATAATTTGATGAGCCTGCTCTTCTATTGTGCCTTCAAGCAATTTCCCTTCTGGAGTCAGATAAATTTGACCTGAAGTGAAAATAAGATTGTCATAAACTATAGCTTGAGAAAAAGGTCCAGTTGCCTTTGGGGCATTATTAGATTCAATTTTAATTTTCATAGTTATTAATACTACAAATCATTAAATGTTTTAGATTAGGTGTCTGTTTATAAAGGCACGGCCGGAACCTGACTTTAGATATTTTTCGAATTCAAAGGCCTTATATTTATCGTCAATCGCAAAATAGAAATTCAATTTTAAAGGTAGTCTGCTTGCCGTGGCAGGAATTCGACCTTTCTGATGCCTAGAAATCCTGCCTCGAAGATCGTTCGCGCAACCCACATAATAACCGTCATTACATTTTAAACTATAAATGTAGTACACAAAATTTGTTTAAGTCTCCTCCGCAAACCTACTAGCCTGGCTTCGCCGAAAGCTACGCCAAGGCGAGCGGACTTTGGCGCGCCGTAGGTTCGCTACGGCGGACCGAAGGCGGCCCCACGGGGAGTCGAACCCCGGTTACAGGCTTGAAAAGCCCGTGTCCTGACCACTAGACGATGGGGCCTGAATTCTCTTAAATCTTACGATGAAAGTTGAAAAAAAGCAACTTTAAGGCTATAACGAACTATGGCTCGATATATCGCTTCGCGCTATGATTAATAATCATGAATTTTTCTAAAGCTTACGACCATAATAAAGTAGAGAATAAAATTTCCAGCCTTTGGAACAAGGGTGGTTTTTTCAAAGGGAAAGTAATTAAAAACAAAAAACCTTTTGTCATTACCTTGCCACCGCCTAACGTCACTGGCAATCTCCATGCTGGCCATGCTATGTATGTTATTGAAGACATTATGGCCAGACAACAAAGAATGCTGGGTAAATCTGTATTATGGTTGCCTGGCTTTGACCACGCCTCTATTGCCGTTGAATATCTGGTTTCAAAACAGATTAGAAAAGAGGGCAAAAATAAAAAAGAAGTAGGCAGAGAAGAATTTCTAAAGAGAGCTAAGATCTTTGCTGCCAGCTCTAGAAAAAATATCAAGAACCAGCTGCAAAAACTCGGCTTTTCTTTAGATTGGAGTAGGGAGGCCTATACCATGGACAAAATAAGGTCTAAGGCCGTCAAAACTGCTTTTGATAATCTCTATAAGAAGGGTTTAATCTATCAAGGGGAGTATATTATTAACTGGTGTCCTAATTGCAGAACCGCGCTTTCTGATCTTGAAAATGAACATAAAGAAGAACAAGGAAAGCTCTATTTTATTAAATATGGGCCAATTACCGTGGCTACCACCAGGCCGGAAACAATGTTTGCTGATGTCGCCGTAGCCATCAACCCTAATAACCAAAAGTATAAGCACCTGATCGGGCAACTGGTGCCGTTACCCTTAACCAATAGGCAAATTCCGGTTATTGCCGACAAGGCAGTTGATCTTGAATTTGGCACCGGAGCTTTAAAAATAACTCCGGGCCACGACCAACTTGATTTTGAAATCGGGCAAAGGCATAATCTAGAAAAACTCTCAGCCATAGATCAAAACGGCAGATTAACCGGCTTGGCTGGAAACCTGATAGGCCTTAAAATCAAGGAGGGGAGAATAAAAACAGTTGAGCATTTAGAAAGCCGGGGATTGATAGAAAAGATTGAAGACTATCGGCATAGCGTTGGCCATTGTCAGAGATGCAACACAGTTACTGAGTCCCTAATTTCAAAACAATGGTTTGTTAAGACCAAGCCTTTGGCTGAAAGAGCCATTAAAGCTGTTAAGTCGGGAAAGATTAAAATTGTCCCAAAAAGATTTGAGAAAGTATATTTTCATTGGCTGAAAAACATTAAAGACTGGTGTATTTCCAGACAACTTTGGTGGGGACATAAAATTCCCTTAAGAGGAGTTGACGATACTCTTGATACTTGGTTTTCTTCAAGTTTGTGGCCAATCTCTGTTTTTGGCTGGCCTCAAAATACCAGCGACTTGAAATATTTTTATCCAACCGATGTCAGGGAAACAGGCTATGATATTCTCTTTTTCTGGGTAATTAGGGAAATAATGATGTGTTTGGAAATGACCGGCAAGGCCCCTTTTAAAACAGTCTATCTTCATGGGCTCGTGCGCGACGAGCAGGGTAGAAAGTTCAGCAAAACTGCCGGCATTGGCTTTGATCCTCTGGAGATGACTGCCAAATACGGCACTGACGCCCTAAGAATTTCATTGGTTTATGGAAGCGCTGCCGGAACTGATTTAAAAATCGGCGAAGATAAAATCAGGGCAATGAGAAACTTTACCAACAAAATTTGGAACGCTTCGAGGTTTGTTTTAATGGATAATAAAATAAAAGTTAGCAATCAAAAGCCAAAAGCAGCTAGCAAGCATGACCAAGACATTTTAAACGACCTTAGTAAAATCATTAAGGAAACCAATAAGCTGTTTGAAAAACATGCTTATGGCCAGGCAGCTGAATTGCTTTACCAATTTTTCTGGAAAAAATACTGCGACCAATACATTGAATCAACTAAAGGAAGAAGGGATCAAGCTCAGCCAATTCTGCTTTATGTCCTTTTAACTTCTTTAAAACTCCTGCATCCTTTTATGCCTTTTGTGACTGAGGAAATCTATCAAAAACTCCCCTTAGCTAAGAAAAAGAAAAGCATAAGCATTGAGAACTGGCCAATAAAATGAATTACTTTTTCCTTGTTATCTTTGGTTTAGCGCCGAGTATTATCTGGCTGTTTTATTTTTTAAGAAAAGATTCTCATCCTGAAAATAATTTTCAGGTTTTAAAAATCTTTATTTACGGAGCCGTAACGGTACTGCCAGCTGCTTTAATACAATTTGGTATTTTTGAAACTGTTGGGTTTATCCAACCGTCAACCCTTAAAACTTTTTTGATGATGTTTTTTGGAGTAGCGATGATTGAAGAGTCATTAAAATATTTAGTAGTCAGGGATAAAATCATGCACAGCCCCCATTTTGACGAACCCATGGATCTGCCTCTTTACATGATTGTTTCGGCTCTTGGCTTTGCGGCCATTGAAAATATTTTAGCCATTGTCGGCCCCAATCCAATTTCCTTATCTTTGGGAAAAACGATTATGATTAGTTTTTTTAGGTTTGTTTCTGCTGTTTTTCTTCACGCCCTGGCATCCGGCACTTTTGGATTTTTTGCCGCCCTAGCTATTTACAAGCCGAAAGAGAGAAAAAAGCTATTGCTGATGGGATTTTCTATTGCTGTTTTCTTGCACGGTCTCTATAACTTTTCTATAATGGTAGTTGAAGGTAGCGTTAGATTCCTAATTCCTTTTTTAATTTTAATGAATCTGGCTCTAATTCTTTCTTTGGGTTTCAGAAAACTTAAAGAAATAAAAAGTATTTGTGAAACTTAAAAAAGTAAATTACAATATTATTCCAATATATTTCCCATCGCGGTGAAGGATAACCGTTAGAAATATAATTTAATTGATATAGCCTCATTAGTAATATAATTTAATTGATATAGCCTCATTAGTAATATAATTTAATTGATATAGCCTCATTAGTAATATAATTTAATTGACATGGCTTCATTTTTTGAAAAATTAATCAGCAGTCAAGTCGAAGAACCAAGAGCTAAAAAACCCCTTAAAAAGACAATGGAGCTCGAAGAAGAAGTGAAAGAAAAGAAAGAAGTAAGGAGAACGCGCAAATCAAAACCGCGACCTCGTCCAGAGCCAAAACCAGAAATTGAAATAGAGGAGGAGGAAGCAGAGGAAATAACACAAGAAGTTCAAGAACCGACAGAAGAAACAGAAAAACAAAAACCAGTCCAAGTTCAGGCAAAATCAGAGCCGAAAGCCTCAAAAGAAAAGGATCCTACCAAGAAAAAAGTTCCTGAAGACTCGGGTGAAGGACAATTAGCCATTGATGTTTATCAAAATGAAGAAGAGATTGTCGTTCAATCTACAATTGGCGGCATCAGGCCGAGTGATTTGGAAATCACCATTGAAAACGGCATTGTTGATATTAAGGGCAGCCGCCAGAAAACGGAAGCTGTTGTTAAAGACAATTACTTTATCCAAGAATGCCATTGGGGATCTTTCTCAAGACAACTGGTTCTGCCTTCAGAGGTTGATTCCTCAAGATCTGAGGCAACCCTAAAAGACGGGGTTTTGACTATAAGAATACCGAGAATACAAAAAGAAAAGATAACTAAACTGGAAATTAAGGAATAATTAATTACCCTTAATAACTCAAAGCCCCGCTGAGCCAGCGGGGTTTTGAATTTAGAATAGTGCCCTCGGTGAGATTCGAACTCACAATCCTTTAGGGAACAGCGTCCTAAGCGCTGCGCGTATGCCAGTTCCGCCACGAGGGCAAATTCCTGCTATTTAGCTAAGATATTAGTATTTTACCGTTAATTTCTTTATAAAAGCAAGAAATTAACTTCTTCAAAAAAGCAAGAAGTTAACTTCTTCAAAAAACCAAGAGAATCTAACATCTGCCTAACTTATTGGCTAAACAATAATATAAGATTACAAAAAACTGACGATCGTCGATTTTTTATGCAGTTGCTTAATTTGTAATAAGTAAAATCTTTATCTGCCACTATAATAGAATAATATATCGGGCATCTTGCCCGGGTATAGTTAAATTAAAAAAATAAAGACGAAAAGAGAGTAAAAACAAAAACAGCATCTTTTTAAAATGCTGTTTTTGATGACTAGCTAATTAGCCAAATAATACTTGAACAAGTGATGGGAATGCCCTGGCCAGTAAAGCAACGATCAGGCCAATAGCAGCATACATAATCTGATTTCTGCCCTTGGCCACCTTAGCCGGATCTCCGGCTGCAGACATCAAGGAGAAAGCGCCGAGAAGAACCATAATAATAACAAAGATCATTAAGGCGGCAAAAATCCAGTTCAAAACAACGTTCAGCATATTCAGCGTACAAACTGCTCCCCAATCAGGATTAGAATCGTTGACAGTGGTGCCTTTGGTATAAGGATTACCATTATAGTTGATAGTCTCGGCCATCTTACATCCGGTTATTGGATCTATGGCCGAAGCCATGTTTGGAAAAATTAAACTGACAACTAAGATTGCTAATAGTAAAGCATAAAAAGAAGATTTTATCATTTAGAGTATTTTAAAGAATTAATCTTAAACCGACCTTTAATTAATGTTTTTAGTTTATATAATTTTATGAAGTTCCCAAGAAACCCATAATGGCTGAAATCAATCCCTTGCCCATTAAGGCGATAATAACTCCTATCGCAGTATAAAGGAAAATATTATTGGCTTTTTTAACCTTAGCCGGCTCTCCAGCCGCAGTCATCAAGAAGAAAGCGCCAATAAGAATCATGATCGGAGCCAAGATCATAACCGCAGTAAAGATAAAAGCGATTATGGCGTCAATTAATTCCTCGAGGGTGGCATATTCTAAAGGATTGGGGAATTCGATAGCTGTAGCCAAGTATAAACTCGGCATAATCATAATCCCGACCGCAATTAAAAAGGTTAATAAGTAATATTTTTTCATATTATTCAGTATATCTTATTTAAAACTAAACAATAATAAAGGTCAAGAGAGATTTTCAGCTCTTGATGAACACTAGGCCGTAATGATAATTGCCGGCAGAAACTTCTTTTTTAAAAGAAAAACTCAAGTCTTCAGCTATAGTTTTTATAGTCCCTGAATCAATCCTGCCTTTTGGCGGACCAACAGCTGCATCAGTCTTCCAATCAATAACCAGCACTCGGCCACCCGATTTTAAGACTCGTTTAGCCTCTTGAAAAAGAGCCTTTTTATTCTTTGCCTGAAATAAAAGGTTAGTCATTAAAACCAGGTCCAAGAGATTGTTTTGAATCAAGGATCCTAAGCCCCCCTCCAGATCGGCTTTGATGGGCTTAATATTCCTAACTTTAGCTATGTCGGCCTTCATTCTTAGGGCAGATAAAGCATCTTCTTGAATATCAATAGCATAAATCCGACCGTTTTTAAGTTTATTTGCTAAAGGAATTGCCCAACCGCCAATCCCGCAGCCAAAATCAGCCGCCAGCATACCGTCGGTCAGCTCTAATTGGTTTAAAACTTGTTCCGGGTTTAAGAAGTCCATTTTACTACAGTATACAGTATTTAGTATACAGTATCTAGTATCTAACAACGCAAACGATACAAAATACTAGATACAAGCTGCTGAAGCCACTTTATCCCCGTCATCAAGCCGCATAATTCTGACTCCCTGGGTAGCCCTAGACATCTTAGGAATCTGTTTAATCACCACCCTGATCACTTGACCTTTTCTGGAAATGACAATTAAATCTTCTTCATTATCAATAACCCTGGCAGAAATAATTGCCCCGGTTTTAGGGGTTACTTTCCCTGTTTTTATTCCGGAACCGCCCCGGCCCTGAATCCGATAATTTTTAATTTCGGTTCTTTTGCCGTAACCATTTTCAGTAACCACTAATAAATATTGTTTTTGGTCTTTTTGTCTTGGATCAGCCCCAGAGTTGGCAATACCGGCTCCGATAACCTCGTCGCCCTTCTTTAGTCTGATGCCCCTGATACCAGCTGCCTGCCGACCCATTTCTCTAAGATCTTTTTCTTTAAAACGGATTGCTTGACCATTTTTAGTAACAATAATGATCTCGTCCTTGCCCGAACTTTTAACCACCCTTCTCAAAAGATCGTTCTTTTTAAGCGTAATGGCGATCAATCCTGATTTCCTGACATTGGCGAAACTTTCAATGATAGTTTTCTTGATAACCCCGTTTTTCGTTACCATCACTAGATAGCGGAATTGCTCCCGGTTCTTCTGATTAGAGGTAATTATTGATAAAATTTTATCTTTCTGGGAAATTTCTAAAAAGTTAAGTAAGCCCCGACCGCGAGCCACCCTGCTGCCTTCTGGAATTTCAAAAGCTTGAGTTTTGAAAACTTTGCCGGAATCAGCAAAAAAGTAAAGATCGTCATGAGTCATCGCCTGGATGAAATGTTCGACAATATCTGCTTGGGTAGTTTTCATACCCAGAATTCCTTTACCGCCTCTTTTCTGAAGCTTATAAGTCGAAGGGTTAATTCTTTTGATATAACCGCCGGCAGTTAGAGTAATGATTGTCTCTTCCTGAGGGATTAAATCGATTTCAGCAATTTCTTCAATTTGGCCGGCATTAACTTTAGTTCTTCTGTCATCGCCAAAAACTTGTTTTATCTGCTCAGTTTCTTTTTTAATCACCATCTTAATCCTGGCTGGACTGTTTAAAATTAAAGTTAATTCTTTAATCTTTTGCCTGATTAACTTTAGCTCGTCTTCGATTTTCTTCCTTTCTAGTTTAGCTAGAGCAGCCAGTTTAGTTTCTAAAATCGCATTAGTCTGAATCTTAGTCAGCTTGAAACGCTTCATTAAGTTTTTTTCTGCTTCATCCCGATTAGCTGAGCCCTTAATAATCTTGATAACCGCGTCAATATTACCCAAGCATTTATGCAGTCCTTCTAGAATATGGGCCCTGGCTTTTGCTTTTTCTAAATCATAGCTAGTCCTCCTTAAAACTACCTCCTTACGGTGCAGAATAAAATAGGATAAAATTTCTACTAATGATAAAACTTTGGGTTGAATGCCATCAACTAAAGCCAAAAGGTTCAAGTGAAAAGTTTTTTGTAAATCAGTAAATTTGTAAAGATAATTCAAAACTTTCTGGGGATAAGCATCTTTTTGTAAATCAATGGCGATTCTTAATCCGTCTTTATCCGATTCATCTCTGATATCCCTGATGCCGTCGATTCTTTTATCTTGAACTAATTTAGCCATCTGTTGAATCAAAGATGATTTCTGAACCTGAAAGGGAATCTCAGAAATAACAATCTGATTTTTACCAGTCTTTTCATTTTCTATTACTTCAGCTCGACCCCTCATTAGCACTGGCCCCTTGCCTTGAGAATAAGCAGTTAAAATATCCTTTGAGTTAAATATCTGGCCACCAGTGGGAAAGTCAGGTCCCTTAACAAACTTAAATAGATCTTCGGTGGTAGCTTTAGGATGATCAATTAAATAGATCAAAGCATCGCAAACCTCTCTTAGGTTGTGAGTTGGAATACTGGTCGCCATACCGACCGCAATTCCTAAAGAACCGTTTAAAAGAAGGTTAGGGACGGGTGAGGGCAAGACTTGAGGCTCTTGCTTGGTACCATCATAGTTATCGACAAAGTTAACCGTATTTTTTTGAATATCGTCGAGCATCTCATCACCAATCTTTGATAATTTACATTCCGTGTACCTCATTGCAGCCTGCTGATCCCCGTCAATTGAATTATGAACAAAAATTCCAGCTGCTAAGGCAAAATTATGAGTTCTAGAAATAGTTAAATCATAAACATCGGCTCGTTCTTCCAAGAACCTCACTTTTTTTACTTTATGATTTTTATTAATATCAAAAAGCGCCGAATCCAAATTATTATTATAGTATTTTTCAAATCCCTTGTCCCAAGAAGTAAATGACTTTCCTCCAAAAATGTTTTTTCTTATCCGCTCAAAGTTGCCTCTATTCAGATCAAGATTATTTTCTATTAAATAACGACAAATATTTAAAAACTTCGTTTTCCCGGTCAAATTGGTCGTCCTTCTTTTATTAGACTGGACAATTTTTTCATGGAACAATGCCCGATATCGCGGTATTTGCCGCAGCCTCTTTAGCGTCTTTGAAGCAGTCTCGCTAAGTCTTTGAATAGCTTCTGGATGTTCTAAAAAATATTTTTTAACTCCACTCAAGAACTTTGTCATTTTCTTCCGATAACTAGTTTTTTGCCAATTTGCTAAATTCCTTTGACTCATCCTTAGCGAATAACTATCTCTATTGGCTTTGTTATCCCAAAATTTCTTTCTGCCCTCAGCTAACTTCATTCTGTAAGATTCATCTGTCCGATGTTTAGTAAAGGTAAAACGGTAATGGCTCTGCCAATGCTCTTTCCAATTCATCCTAACAATATTGTCTGGATTATTATTGAGCTTATTAAAATCTATGTGATGCCTAATCCTTCCTCGAGACTTTATATACTTGTGATATTCTAAATTCCATCTGTCAGCTAAAATATGAACGAAATTCCATGAGTTGTGTTTCGGCTGAAAAATCATTTCGTAACCAACAACATTTGGGTCATCTTCGGCACTAGAAAATCTTGAATAAGCAGGCATTAAAGAGTCACCTATTTTAAGGTATTGCGCTTCTTTATAGTTACCATTTTTAAGTAGAAAACGATGGTCAGGCGTACACTTAATACGCTTACCATTATCAAGAGTAACTTCTAGAACTTTTGTCTTTCTTTTTGTTAGGCGCGGATTCTTGATTTCAGCAACGGCAATTTCTCCATTTTTAGTTACAGTATAGGTATAGTTTTTCTTACCAAGCTTGTTTTCGTTAACAAGTTCCCCAAAATCCAAATTACGACCATCTGTAAGTTTTACTTTGGTGTCTTTTGTGAAACACCCGAAATTTCCTTGACCAATGATTAGAGGATATCTTAAAGAAAAATCCTGGGCCAACCTGACTAAAGCGTCATAAACAGCACTGTCTCCATGAGGATGGTATTTTCCCAAGACAGTACCCACTACGGTTGCTGATTTCCTAGATTTAGCCCCATAGCTTAAGCCCTCTTCATTCATGGCAAAAAGGATTCTTCTTTGCACCGGCTTTAAGCCGTCCCTAACATCGGGCAAAGCCCGTGAAACAATCACCGACATAGCGTAATCAATGTAGGACTCTTTCATTTCTTTAACGATTTCCCGAGATTCTACTTTGCCAACTACAAAATCATTCTCAGATTCTTTACTGATTTTCTTACTGATTTTCTTGAGTCTTTTCTTCTTCATAATATATAATGATGCCCTGGCTTGCTGACTGTTAACAAATTAAGGCGTCTTTGCTTCTTCATTTAAAAGCTCTTCCAGCTGTTTTAGCTCTTCTTCGTCAAACTTTGGCAATTCCGGTTTGGGTAAGTTCTTAAATTGTTTTTCTAGCTGCGGTAAATTAAGTTCCTGTCTAATCTTATTCTTATTTAAGCTATTTATTTGCTGCTTGACCGTTAATATCCAAAGTCCGAAAAAAATAATTCCAAAAAGGATTACTAAAAGCCAAAAAATCCTTTTTCTTTCTATTTCTGACCGCTGCTGAATCTTTTTCAGAAAATCGCCTATAGCCATATTAGGGATGCAAAACAATAATTTCCATCTCATCTTTTAAAGTCAAGTCTTTGCTCTTAATCGTTAATTTAGGCAAACCATCATGATTTTTTTCTCCCATCACTTTCAAAAATCTATCGACTCCGGCTAACTTAGCTTTTAATTTGGGAAGAGAATAATGCATGGGAATCACGATTTTCGGTTCAATCTGTCCAATGATTTTTTGAGCTTCTTCGGCGCCAATAGTTTCGTTGCCGCCAACTGGGATTAAAAGTATGTCAATCTCGCCGATATCCTCAAGTTGCTCTGGAAAAAGCTCTTTCTGTCCAAAATCTCCCAAATGACAAATCTTTATTTTTTCGCTCTCGATTGTATAAATTGTTGTTTTGCCTGCCGCCGATGTCGGCGGCTTACCAAAATTCTTATCGTGAAAAGCTGGAATACCCTGAATGTAAACTCCCTTAATCTCATATTCTCCAGGGCCATTAATTAAAAATGCCTTGCCTGGCTGAGGCAAAGACTTGGCATTATTACGGCTGGGATGATTGATATATTGAACCGCCTGCTCGCTATGGGTAATTAAAATTACATCGCCGGCAAGATTGGGTACCCTCAAACCGCAATCTGGACCAAAAGGATCAATAACCAAAGACACTTGATTGTCTTTCTCCCGACCAGTAACAATTTGAAAACAAGACTGACCTTTCCAAATAATTTGCATAATGAGTCATCAATCTCTAATATTTTTTATTTTATCAAAAAAATACTATTAAGACAACTGCTTGAAAAAAAAATCAACCTGTGTTAAATTGATTGATATGCCAGATAGTGAAAACTCGACAAGTCTTTGAGTATTAATTAAGAGAGCTGATCAGTTGCATTGTCTGACAAAACAAATAATTAAAAGATGAGTTAATTTTACGAACCGACTAGGGAGAGCTTCGCTCTCCTTAATAGTCGAGTTTCTACTACCTGGTATGCTATTAATGGAAGAAATAACTAAAGATAAAAGTGATTCTTTAAAACCGCCAAAAGTCGGCGAGATTATTAAGGGCAGAGTTGTCGGCCGCGGCCAATCCTCTGTTTTTGTGGATCTTGACAATTGGGGAGCCGGCATTATTTATGGCCGAGAGTTTTTGAGAGCCAAAGAAATCCTAAAAAAAGTCAGAGAAGAAGATGAACTTTTTGTTAAAATCGTTGACCTTGAAAATGACGAAGGCTTTCTCGAAGTTTCTGCCCTTGAGGCTGATCGTGAAATTGCTTGGATCAGACTTAGAGAAAAAAAGGATACTGGCGAAAACATCTTAGTTAAAATCCTTGGAGCCAATAAGGGGGGTCTTCTGGCAACTACTTTAGGCGTTAATGCTTTCTTGCCGGTTTCCCAATTAAGTTCTAATAATTATCCTCGAGTTGAAGACGGAGATACCAATAAAATTTTAAAAGAGCTTCAGAAATTTGTCGGCCAAGAAATGGAAGTTAAGATATTAGACCTTGATCCTAAAGAAGAAAAGCTGATTCTGTCAGAAAAGATAAAAGAAACTGAAAAAATAAAAGAAGTTTTGAAGAATTATCAAGTTGGTGATGTAGTTGACGGTGAAATCACCGGTGTTGTTGATTTTGGCGCCTTTATTAAGTTCGGATCGGAAAACCTTGAAGGTTTAGTCCATATTTCTGAACTTGACTGGCAACTAATTCAAAACCCGGCTGACATTGTTAAGGTTGGCGATAATGTCAAATTAAAAATTATTGATATTACCAATGGCAAAGTTTCCTTATCTATCAGAGCCCTAAAAGAAGATCCTTGGAAAGGAATTGAAAGTTCCTATGAAAAAGGCAAGATAATTAAGGGCAAGGTAACCAAGTTTAATCCTTTTGGCGCCTTTATTGAGGTAGCCCCTAAGATTCAGGGTCTTTGTCATATTTCCGAATTCGGCAGCAAACAAAAAATGGAAGAATTGCTTAAGATTGATTCCGAATATAGTTTTGAGATTCTCCTTCTTGATGTTAAAGAGCATCGTTTGCTCTTGAAACTAGCTACTCAAACTTCTTAAAAATGCTTCTTGGGCATTTTCCCATTTTCGAGGGTCAAAAATACCTTTAAGGTATTTCGCCTCAATGGACTTATTATTGTGATCCTGTCTGTTTTCTGTTAAACTAAATTCGATATTCCGATTAAAGCTGTGAAATGTAGATTCTTTCAGAATCTACAGACATATTTACGAGTAATGAATAAAATGTAGATTCTTTCAGAATCTACAGACATATTTACGAGTAATGAATAAAATGT
>CAYTHH010000009.1:16786-20895 GCA_964437545.1 uncultured Candidatus Saccharibacteria bacterium
AGATTCTTTCAGAATCTACAGACATATTTACGAGTAATGAATAAAATGAAAAATTTATTTAAAAACTTTATTGTTGTTATCCTCGCCCTTTTTATCTTGTCGGCTCTTTTTAGCCTTGTTTTTCAAGATAAAACTCCCGAGCAATTATCTTTAACTCAACTGGTAGAAGAAATAAACCAGGAAAAAGTAAAACAAATTATTGTTGAAGAAAATAACCTTAAGATAACCTTCTTAGACGATAAAGAAGTTTTGGCAAGAAAAGAGACCGAGGCTTCTTTGTCTCAAACTTTATTTAACTACGGCCTGGCTAAAGAAAAGCTGGAAAAAGTAGAAATTATAGTTAAAAGTGAAAACAATACCATCTTGGTCATCGGCCAAGTTTTATCAATTGCCGTCCCGATATTAATGCTTGTCTTTTTCTTCTGGATGATATCAAAGCAATTAAAAATGGGAGCTACTCAAGCTTTTGACTTTACCAAAACAAAAGCGAAGTTATTTGGAGCTGAAGGACATTCGCAGGAGAAAATAACCTTTAAAGACGTGGCTGGGCTCAAGGAAGCTAAAGAAGAATTGAAAGAAGTAGTTGATTTCCTAAAAAATCCAAAAAAGTTTTTAGCGATGGGGGCTAAAATACCCAGAGGCGTCTTATTGCTGGGGCCGTCCGGGGTGGGAAAAACTCTCTTGGCCAGAGCCGTGGCCGGAGAAAGTAATGTGCCGTTCTTCCATGCCTCAGGATCCTCTTTTGTCGAACTTTTTGTCGGAGTAGGATCTGCTAGAATCAGAGATCTTTTTGCCGTTGCTAAAAAAAATGTTCCCAGTATTATCTTCTTAGATGAGCTTGACGCCATTGGCAAATCCAGAGGGACTGGCATTGGCGGTTCTCATGACGAAAGAGAACAAACCTTAAATCAATTGCTCGTAGAGATGGATGGCTTTGAGGGAAACACTAATGTTATTGTTATTGCCGCTACCAATAGAAACGATGTTTTAGATTCAGCGCTTTTAAGGCCGGGGCGGTTTGACCGAAGGGTAGTTCTAGATTTGCCCGATATTAATGACCGTGAAGAGATCCTAAAAATCCACTGTATCGGAAAACCCCTAGTGCCAAATGCTAATTTAAGAGAAGTGGCTGAGAGAACCCCAGGTTTTTCTGGGGCTGATATTGCCAATATTGCCAACGAAGCTGCTATCTTAGCTGCTAGAAAGAACAGGACTCATGTTTTTCAAGAAGACCTGTTAGAATCAATTGAAAAAGTCTTATTGGGGCCGGAAAGAAAAAGTCACATCCTATCGAAAAAAGAGAAAGAAATTACGGCTTTTCACGAAGTTGGGCACGCCCTGGTATCGGCATTTTCCCCCGGAGCTGAACCGGTCAGAAAAATCTCCATTATTGCCAGAGGTATGGCAGCTGGCTATACTCTGAAAATGCCTTCTGAGGATAAGAAAATAAGAAGCAAGACTGAATTCTTGGCTGAAATTGCTGTTTGCCTAGGAGGTTATTGCGCTGAAAAAATAAAATTTGGAGAAATAACTACCGGCGCTTCGAATGACCTAGAAAAGGCTTCCCTTTTGGCAAGAAAACTGGTAAAAGAATATGGTATGTCTTCCTTGGGGCCAGTCAATTTTAACGAAAATAATGCTTCACTTTTTGAGGGCGGATCCTTTAAAAATCTTTATTCTGAACAAACAGCGATTATAATAGATAAAGAGGTTAGTAAATTCATTAAGCAAGGAAGAAAAACTGCTGAAAAAATTATCAGGCAACAAAAGAAATTAATGGAAAAAATTGCCAAGGTCTTGATTGATAAAGAAACTATTGAAAGAGAAGTTTTTGAAAAATTGATTGGCTTGAATAAAACTCCGAAAAAGAAAAAAGCTGTAAATTTAAAAGTAAAGGTCAGAACGATTTAAAATACGCATGTTTAGTGGGTTGAAAGTATTATTTCTTTCAACGGGTGATTTATAATCGCCCGGGACTCTTAACTGGCGTGTAGTTTATCGCCTTAACCCAGAATTGAGTGGGTCAGTAGCTCAGTGGTAGAGCACGAACCTTAACCCAGAATTGAGTGGGCCAGTAGCTCAGTGGTAGAGCACGAACCTTATAAGTTCGGGGTCGCAGGTTCGATCCCTGCCTGGCCCACCCAATTCTGGGTCCCGCTGAAAGCAGGATAAAGTGGAAAATCCACACACACCAATGGGGCGGTTAACTCCCGCCTTCGCTCTTCGAGCTTCAGAGCGCCCTGCCCTTTTTCAATGGGTGATTAGCTCAGGGGTAGAGCGCGTCGTTGACATCGACGAGGTCACTGGTTCAAATCCAGTATCACCCACCCATTAGTCGCAGGTTCTGGCTCTCCTTCGACCCCGAGCTTAGGACCGAGGGGCTCAGGACGGGCAAAAATTAAAAAAGCAAGCTTGATTCTAATAAAACAAAAATATGACAAACAAAACACAAGTATTTATCCAGCCATATTTGAAAGAAGAATATTCAGAGATAAAACCAGGGCAACAGGTCAAAATCCATCAAAAGGTAATTGAGGGGGAAAAAGAAAGAATTCATGTTTTTGAGGGCTTAATAATCGCTAAAAAACATGGTAAAGAAATCGGTTCTACTATTACCATTAGAAGAATAGCTGCCGGCATTGGCACTGAAATTGTTCTTCCGCTTCATTCTCCTTCAATTGTTAAGATCGAAGTTCTAAAAACGCATAAAGTGCGTCGGGCCAAGCTTTATTATTTGAGAGATGCTAAGGGTAAAAGAGCCAAACTAAAGGAGAAAAAATGAACGAGTTCGATTCTCGCTTCGCTCGAAACAAAATTTTACAAAATCACACCATTTACCAAATTTGTTCTTAAATTTGTTCGGAGAAGAAAAGGTGACAGTCACCTTGTAAAAAGGAGAAGAAATAGTTTAGCGCGGGTGCTGTAATTGGTAGCCAGGCTAGCTTGAGGTGCTAGTGCCGCAAGGCGTGGAGGTTCGAGTCCTCTCCCGCGCACAAAAATCGGAGATTTTTGGATGCAGTAAGTAAACCGTCTATGCGGTTTACGAGAGGATGAGAAAGCCGGACTCTCCCGCGCACAAAAATACAAATAATCTTTATGGATATGGATCAAAAAAAGAAACGGCTTCTTGTCGTTAAATTAGAAAAACACCTTTTCCGGATAGAAGAAGATGTAAAACGCGCCAGAGAATCACTACAATTCTATTCTGAACAGGCAATGAGTAGCTGGTCAATTGCCGGAGAAAGAAAATGCGCTGAAACAGATTTAAAACTGGCCATGAATTTACTGGAAAAATCCAAAGAACTTTACCAAGAAATTACTACTTGTCCGCTAATAAAAATAGATAAGATAAGTCCCCCTTGTTTTGTAACAATTGAGTTTAATAATGATAGGGGAAAGAAAAGTTCATTTTACTTCTTGAAAACCAATCTACGAATTCCCGGCATTAAAATAATCAGTCCGTCTTCATCTCTTGGCCAAGCTATTTTAAATAAAGAAGTAACTGCCAGATTCTCGTATCAAGCCACCGATGGTCAAGTTATTTCAGGAATAATCAAGGATATCCAATAGATATATCATAATCGCTATAGTTCACTGCTATAAGGGGCGCGTAGCTCAACGGTAGAGCGTCTGATTTACATTCAGAAGGTTTCAGGTTCAAATCCCGACGCGCCCACCAAAATCCAGATTGAAAAATAAGCCATTTTCAGCTAGAATAATGATATGCTGAGGTAGCCCCACCTTCGCTTCATCAATGGCGTCCAAGCTTCGGCGGACGAGTAATAGTAATAGCCCTTCGAAGCTCTGACATAAATTCAGAGCGTAGTAGGGCCGAGGTAGCCAAGTCGGTCACGGCGGATGTCTGAAAAACATTAGATCTCGGTTCGATTCCGAGCCTCGGCACAGTTAATATAAAACCGCGGGGATAGTTCAGCAGTAGAACGTCTCGTTGCCAACGAGAAGGTCGCGGGTGCGAATCCCGTTCCCCGCTCTGTATAGAAATAAAAGGGATTCGCAGACCGCAGTCCCGAACGAAGTGAGGGACGAGGGACAGCCTACGGAAAATTTCTGCAGGAAATTTATCTGGAGGCGAATCCCGTTCCCCGCTC
>CAYTHH010000010.1:0-9214 GCA_964437545.1 uncultured Candidatus Saccharibacteria bacterium
ACGGGAATTGTTTTTTGAGCCACGCGGAGCGTGGCAAATCCTTTCAAAATCAGGCTTTAGCGCCCGCAGGGCGCTTACCGAGGCGCGAAGCGCCGAGGCAAACAACCCACAACATACAATTTGGCTCCGCAGGTAGGATTCGAACCTACAACCCACTCCTTAACAGGGAGTCGCTCTACCGTTGAGCTACTGCGGATCGTTTTTAATTATAGCAGTTTTTCTTCTGATTTCAATCCTAATAACCCTTGAGTTTCTTTAAATTCTTGTGCTCCCTAATTCTTTCTAAGGCCTTGGCCTCGATCTGCCTAATTCTTTCCCGAGTTACTCCGAATTCCCTACCAATCTCTTCAAGGGTGTGACTAATGCCATCATTTAAACCAAATCTCATCGCCAAAATCTTTTGCTCCCTGGGAGTCAGATCAACCAAAATACTCTGCAATCTTTCTCTTAAAAGGGTTCTAGCAGCTATAACGTTTGGTGGAATCTCTTTCAGATCTTGAATAAATTCAGACAAAACACTATCTTCATCGTTCTGACCAACTGGAGTTTCTAAAGAAACCGTATCTTGAGAAATCTTCATTAAATGATGGATCTTGGCTAAAGGAATGCCCATTTCTGAAGAAACCTCTTCTGGAATCGGTTCTCGCCCCAAGTCCCGCAATAATCTTTTCTTGGCTTTAGCGTACTTGGAAATTGTTTCTACCATGTGAACTGGAATTCTGATGGTCCTGGCCTGATCAGCTAAGGCCCTGGTAATAGCCTGTCTGATCCACCAAGTGGCATAGGTAGAGAACTTATAGCCTTTTCTCCAGTCAAACTTTTCTACTGCCCTAAACAACCCCAGATTGCCTTCCTGAATTAAATCAAGAAAAGTCAGGTTGGCAGAACGGCCAATGTATTTCTTGGCAATTGAAACCACTAACCTTAAATTAGCCTGGGCTAATCTTTTCTTGGCCTCTTCATCTCCTTTTTCAATCTTCCTAGCTAAATCCTTTTCCTCGTCCGGAGTTAAAAAGGAAACCCGACCAATCTCTTTTAAATAGAGTTGGATTGGATCTGATTTGGAAGAAAAAGACGTTTTCTGGACTTTACCTTTTGCCTTATCAATATTTAAATATTCCCGAGCCTCTTTTAATTCAATTCCCAAGCTTGCTAGGGTTTGATAAAAACTTTCGATGCCCTTAATATCTCTTTCCACGTCGGGAAAATAATGCAAAATTTCATCATAAGTAATAAAACCTCGCTCTTTGCTTTTAGCTAAAAGCTCATTAACCTTTTCTTTTATAAAAACCTTGCCCCGTCTAACTTTCTTAACTTTTCTAGCTTTCTTAATAAGCTTCTTTTTTGGCTTTTTAAAAGCCTTTTTCTTTTTAGCTGGTTTCTTCTTTGGTTTCTTTACTTTTTTCGCAAGTTTCTTCTTCTTTGGTTTTTTCGAAGTTGCCATAATTTAAGTTTTTAAAAGTTAATTTTCGGAAAGTCTCTTGGCTAATCGATTGAATTTTTGAGCCAGCATAGTAATAGCTTTAGTATCTTTTTTAAATTCAGCCGCCCTCAAATCTTGGGAAAGCAACTCCAAATCTGCTTTGATCTGTATATTCTTAATTTCCCTTAAACAGTCTAAAAAATCAATATCTTGGTCTTTTTTTGAAAGCTCTTGAAGCATTTCTGCCTTGAGTAAAAGATAATCAACCATTTTCTTTTCTTCTGATCCAAGCTTTTTAAAAGAAGTTTCGTTGTCTTTAGCCTTCTGGTAAACTCGGATCATTTGGCTGACAGCCGGGGGTAAGATCTCCAAATCCTCGGCAGTTACTTTTTCTAAATTCTGTCGATCGCTCAAAACCAGAATCAATAGTCTTTCTTCAAGCAGCTCTTTTCTTGTTTTTAAGGGCAGGCTAATAGCTTCTTCGGGTTCTAATCCCAAAACCTCTTCTTCTGATTTTGCCTTGGCCAACTCAACAATTAAATCTTCTTCTTTGACCTGAATTTCATTGGAAAGACGTTGCAGCCAAAAAGTCTGCTCGATCTTGTTGGGAATCTTTTTAATAATTGGCAAAAGAATTTTAGAAATCTCTTTTTTGCCCTCAATTTCTTTTTTATCAAATTTCTTTAAAGTAGTTTCGAAATAAAACTCAAGGATTGATTTTGCCCCCTCAATGGATTCTTCCCAGCTCTTAATTGACTTGAAAATAAGGTCAGCCGCATCCTTGCCTTCGGGCAAGGTTACCACTTTAATGTTAAAACCCTGGTTTAAAGCCAAGCTTATGCCTCGTTTGGTAGCTGAATCCCCGGCCAGATCCATGTCAAAAGAAATAAGAAGGTTTTCCGTGTATCTTCTCAAAATCTTCAACTGCAAAGGGGTCAAAGCAGTGCCTGAAACCGCAGCCACATTTCCAATTCCAGACTGGCTGGATAAAATTACATCCGTATAGCCTTCAACTAAAATGCAAGTATCCTTTTTTCTAACTTCAACCTTACCTTTGTCTAAACCATAAAGGGTTCTGGATTTGTCATAAAGAATAGTTGAAGGAGTATTAATATATTTGGCTGTTTCCTTCTCTGTATTCTTCCCAAAAACTCGGCCCCCAAAGCCAATGATTTGGGAATTCAGGTCAAAGATCGGAAACATAATCCGGCCCCGGAAACGGTCGTAATGGCTATGGCCGCTGCCATCTTTTTTAATGGCTAATCCTGCTTTTTCAATTTCAGCTGTTTTAAAACCTCGGCCAACCAAAAAATCAATCAGCCCCTGCCAGGTATCGGGCGAATATCCCAACCGCCACTTTTTAATTGAATCTTCATTAATACCCCGGCCTAATAAATATTCTTTGGCTTTTTTACCGGCTGAACTAGTGCCCAATTGTTTTTCAAAAAAACTGGCAGTCAGTTCCGTAATCTCATACAGCCTATTTCTTTCCGTTGCCAATTCTTTAAACTCGGGCCTGAAGGGCTTCAATTCAACTCCAGCTTTCTGAGCTAAAATCTTTAAAGCGTCGCCGAATTCAATACCCTCAATCTTCATGACGAAATCAAAAGCGCTGCCGCCGGCGCCGCAGCCAAAACAATGCCACATTTGCCGGGCCGGGGAAACAAAAAAACTTGGGCTTTTTTCGCTATGAAAAGGACAAACCGCCCGGTAATTGGCTCCGGCTTTTTGAAGCTTGATATAGTTGGAGATAACCTCAACTATATCCAGCCTGGCCTTAATGTCGTCAATTGAAGAAGATCCCATAAAAATTAAAATTTGTAAGTATTTGATTTTCTCCGCTCAATGGTCAATATAAAGATTTGATCTTTAGCTGTCCGACGGTAAATTATCCTAAAATTTTCTTGGCGAACCCTAAAAATATCATTTCTGCCTTTTAATTTCTTAACATTTAAACTGGAAACTCTGCCAGCTAAAAGCTGGCTGATAACTTTTTTTAATTTCAGCCTCTCTTTCTTGGAAAGCTTTTTCAAGGCTTTGCTGATCTTATCCATACTTTTAAAGCCGAGAAAGCAGATCTTTAATTAAAACTCCGCCCTTTTTGATTTTAGTAAAATCAACAACGGTTTCCCAGAGTTCGCTTTCTTCGTCTGGTGGAGAAATTTTGAAGACAGGTTCAGATCGCCTGACAACAATGAAAGACTTGCCCTTTTTAACTTCGGCAATAAAATTATCCGCATTCTGTCTCAATTCTTTTAAACCGATGATTTTGTTCATATGTTTAAAGTTTATCTTAAGATAATCCAAGTGTCAAATACTTTTTTTCCGTCTTACGAATTATATATCAAAATCATTCTATTCTAAATCATATTCCCATCCTGGTTGCCATGCTTTTCTTTTTCTCCAGTCTTCAGTAAAAGCCTGTTCCCAGGTTTTTCCTTTTAGTAAAACATCCAAGGCAAACTGCGGAGCTTTATGCGCTACTATGGCAACAGATTTTCCTGAATAATCTTTTTTCAAAAATTCAAGAAAATCAATAATCCTATCTTTAACATCTTCATAGCTTTCGCCCTCAGGAAATTTCTCAATAATGCATTTTTCCTGCATCGGCTCGACAATTATTGAGGATTGTGCGTTATATTTCCCATAATTGCACTCTCTTAATCTTTTATCGCTTATAATCGGCACAAGCCCTTTAAAGGTTAAGTTTGCCGAATCAATAGCCCTCTTTAAGTCAGAACAAAAAACAACATCAAACTTTTTATCTTTAATCTTGTCTTTAAGCTCGATTGATTGCTTAATACCCAAATCAGAAAGCTCAACATCAAACCAGCCAGATGAAATTTCTTTTTCATTATTTGTAGTTGTTCCGTGAACAAAATAAGTTATTTTGATTGCCATGGGTTATTAGATCTTAAAAACCTCTGTCTTTTTGGCCTCAATATTTTCCTTTTCCTTTTCAACAATCTTTTGCAATTGATCTATCATCCGGCTAGCTCCCTCAAGAGCTTTTTGAGCCTCTTCAAACTTACCTCTTTCCCTAAGAACTTCAACTGATAAAAGCCTGGAGTCAATGCTGCCTCTTTCTGAGCTTAAAATTGCAATCAGCTTATCAGTGTTTTTAATATAATCTCCCGAAGCCATTTCCTGTTCTTTTTCCTCTTGGCTAATCTTATGGTTGAAATCCCATAAATACCACAAGAGGAAAGCTTTTTCTTGAAAAGGCTGAAGTTTCTCTAAAGCTAAAAGTTTTTTGTGAACGAGAAAACTAGCCATGGGTTTAATGGCTTTTTTGGCTTCTTCATTTTCGAGCTTAATTTCGTTAGGAACCGATGGAAAAACCTTGTTGCATTTAGGACAGCCAAGGTAAGTTATCCCATAAGGAGGCATCATTGCTGCTTCTAAATAGGCATCAGAAAAGAAAACAGCGCCAGTAGTATTACCGCTGAGATATTTAGTTCCAGTAATAATACTGTTGCAAATAGGACATTTGTAAAAAACTGGCTGAGTTTGCATGTTATTGAAGATTTAATAATTCGTGGCGGAGGAGGCGGGACTCGAACCCGCGAGACCCTTTCGGATCACGGCTTTCCAAGCCGTTACAATGGCCGCTATGTGACTCCTCCTGAAAATCCCTTTTATGCTTCTTTCCCAGTTTCTTTCTTAATCACGCCCCAATGATACAGATAAAGCGGCAAACCGACAATGATCAAAGACAAGGCAAGAGAAAATTCTCTTTGACGCTGTTGTGAAACATAATCAAACTGTTTTTCCTGCTCCTGCCAGCTCTTATAGTCAATCAGCCAGCTGGTAATCTGTTTTTGTTGATCTGAAGTTAAATTGCATTTTTCCTGGCAATTTTCCATGGCCGAAACAAAATCCTCTTCTGTTACAGTTTTACCTTCAGGAAAAGAAATAATCGTTGGCGGCCTGAGATTATAATTTAATTCCTGGTCTGCCTTGGTAAATATAAAAGTCTTTAATCCCAGATTGAGTAAATTCACCGAGCCGATGGTAATTAAAACCAAGCCCAGTAAAGCGAATAGATAAAGATAAATTGTCCGAATAAACGGTTGTTTCATTAGTTTAAGGAGCTAAGCTCCTTTAAATGCTCATTTGCCTTAAAGCTACAACTCTCTCTTTAATCGGCGGATGGGTTGAAAATAGTTTCACCAGCCAGCTGGTTGCCTGCTTGCCCCGGAATGGGCTGGCAATGTATAAGTGGGCAGTAGAATCATTGGCAACTTTTAGAGGCGAGCTGTCCTGGCTTATTTTTTCCAATGCCTTAGCCAAACCCTCAGGATATCTTGTCAAAAGCGCTCCGGAAGCGTCAGCTAAAAACTCCCTTTTTCTGGAAATTGCCAGCTGAACCAAGGTGGCGGCAATCGGAGCTAAAATTACTGCAACTAGACCAACCAAGGCCAAAACACCATTACTTTTATTGTCGTTATCCCGGCTTCGGCCACCAATCCTGCCAATCCTGAAAAACATACTAGCCATCATTGAAATAATACCGACTAAAATTACGGTTACCGTCATCACTAAAGAATCCCGGTTGCCAATATGAGACAGCTCATGGGCTAAAACTCCTTCCAATTCTACCTTGTCCAGCTTTTCAATTAAGCCCCGAGTCACCACAATAGCCGCATGGCTTGGATCTCTACCCGTGGCAAAGGCATTTGGCTGGCTTTCTTCGAGAAGATAAAACTTAGGTTGAGGCAAGCCAGAGGCAATGGTCAGGTTCTCCAACAAATGATAGAGTTCTGGATTTTTTTGGTGGTCAACTTCTTTAGCCCGAGTCATTGCCAAAATTATCTTGTCAGAATACCAATAACTGACAATGCTTTGTAAAACACTGAAACCAACAGCAACATATAGGATCGCCAGGTTATCGTAATAGTAACTGAAAAAATAACTCAGACCAATGATTAACACTAAAAACATACCAAGTAAGAGCCAGGTTTTGCGAATATTAGAATCAGCCTGAGTGTAAATAGTCATAATTAGATCGGAAAAAAGGAGCTAAGCTCCTTTTGCGAAGCTTCCCTCGAGACACCTTTTATTATGGCTAAAACTTAACCTTGACCGGCTCTTTTTCTGCTTCAGAAGCAGTTTCAAAAAACTCCATAGCCTTAAAACCAAAGGATTTGGCAATCAGGCTGCTGGGAAATGTCTGAACCGCAATACTCATATCCCTGACATTGGCATTATAAAACCTTCTCGAGGCTTGAACCTTGTTTTCAGTATCAGTCAATTCACGCTGCAATTCTAAAAAATTCTGCGAAGCCTTTAAATCCGGATAAGCTTCAGCAACGGCAAAAAGACTTTTTAAGGTTCCTGACAAAACATTTTCTGCTTCAGCTTTTTCTTTCATGCCGCTGGCCCCCATAGCAGAAGCTCTGGCTTGAGTAACTTTTTCAAAAAGACCTGACTCATGAGAGGCATAACCTTTGACTGTTTCCACTAAGTTAGGAATCAGGTCATACCTTCTTTTCAACTGGACTTCAATGTCTGACCAAGCTTCCTTGGCTCT
Organism: uncultured Candidatus Saccharibacteria bacterium; assembly: GCA_964437545.1. Lineage (GTDB taxonomy): Bacteria > Patescibacteriota > Minisyncoccia > Minisyncoccales > GWA2-46-15 > GWA2-46-15. The sequence goes on from CAYTHH010000010.1 coordinate 6,957, forward strand.
TTGCCTTAAAACAACCAGCTTGTTATAAGTCAAAACTAACCAGCCGACAACAACAGCTAAAGCAATGGCGATAAAATATAGAATGTTCATTTATAGATTAATTTAAATTGATAATGTTTGTAGATTTTTTCGAAATCTACATTTTATATATTTATTGATTTTAATTAATAATATTTGTAAATTAATTTAAAAAAATAAATCGACTTTTCTGTTTCTCTGCCGAAATTATAGCAAAAAAAACAGGTTTTAGCAACTAAAAAGAAGACTCCGCGTAGATAGAAAAACTATAAAAAAGCAAAGAAAGAAAATCTGCTTTGCAGAAATATTGAGGCTAAAATTCTTCAATAATCTCACGATCGTGAGATTATTCATATATAATGGTTGTTATCAAAAACACAAAAATAATATAAACGCTTAAAAATAATACCATCTGAACAAAAGAAAACCCCGCTAAACGCAGGGTTTTCTGCTTTTTTCCTTTTAGTTAGTATCCGCCGCCCATACCCATGCCGCCCATACCTCCAGGCATGGCTTTTTTATCTTTATCCTCCGGCTTTTCAGAGATCACCGCTCCTGTAGTCAAAAGCATTGAGGCGGCTGAAACCGCGTTTTCTAGAGCAGTCCTAACCACCTTGGTAGGATCAATAATGCCGTTTTGAATCAAGTCCTGGTATTCCATGATAGCGGCATTAAAACCAAAAGATCCTTGATTCTTTTTAATCTCTTCAACTACCACCGCACCATCAATGCCGGCATTCTGGGCAATTTGCCTAATTGGAGCCTCAAGCGCTTTTCTTAAAATCCCCAAACCAGTCTTCTCATCTCCTTGCAAAGCAAGAACCTTAAGAGCTTCCAAACTTCTCAATAAAGCCACGCCGCCGCCAGGCACAATGCCTTCTTCAATGGCAGCTTTAGTAGCGTTAAGGGCGTCCTCTGCTTTTAATTGCTTGGCTTTTTGTTCTACTTCGGTAGCTGCCCCCACCTTAATAACCGCCACTCCCCCAGCCAGCTTAGCCAGTCTTTCCTGAAGTTTTTCTTTGTCAAAGCCAGAATCTGCTTCTTTTAATTGATTCTTGATTTGGCTAATCCGAGAATCAATATCTTCTTTCTTGCCCTTGCCTTCAATAATAGTGGTGTTTTCTTTTGTGGAAACGATTTTTCTGGCTGATCCCAGCATCTTCAGCTCAACATTTTCAATCTTCATTCCTAAATCTTCAGCAATCAGCTGAGCACCGCAAACCACAGCCAAGTCCTGCAAGAATTCTTTTTTCTTATCGCCAAAGCCGGGCGCTTTAATTGCCAACGCCCTAAAATTCCCCCTGAGCTTGTTAACCACCATGGTCGCTAAGGCGTCGCCATCAACATCGTCAGCAATAATGACCAGATCTTTTTTACCAGCTTGGGCAATTTTTTCCATGACTGGCAGGATTTCCTGCAAAGAAGAAATCTTTTTTTCGGTAATTAAAATGTATGGGTCTTCAAGTTCAGCCACCATTCTTTCTGCGTTGGTCACCATGTAATGAGAAATGTAGCCTTTATCAAACTGCAAGCCCTTGACAATTTCTTTTTGCAAACCAAAAGTCTGCGATTCTTCAACTGTCACCACCCCGTCTTTGCCGATTTCTTCCATAACCTCGGCAATTAAGTCGCCGATCTCAGAGTCAGAAGCGGAAATAGTTGCCACCTGAGAAACTTCAACTTTACCGGAAATGGGTTTGGACATCTTCTTAAGCCTGCCAATCACTGCCTGGCTGGCTTTTTCAATGCCTCTTTTTAAAGCCATGGGGTCAGCGCCGGCAGCCACATTCTTTAATCCTTCAGCAATAATGGCCTGAGCCAGAATTACCGCTGTGGTGGTGCCGTCACCGGCAATGTCATTGGTCTTTTCAGCCACTTCTTTAATAATTTCAGCTCCCAAATTCTCGGTCCTGTCCTCAAGCTCAACTTCTTTAGCTACGGAAACGCCGTCATTAGTGATCATCGGCACGCCAAAACCCTTGTCTAAGACCACATTCCTGCCCTTTGGGCCAAGGGTAATTCTGACTGCGTCAGCTAATTTATCAACGCCAGTTTTCATCTTTTTTCTAGCTATTTCTTCGTAAAAAATGTCTTTTGCCATATTATTTCTTTTAGAATCAAACTTGTTTATTTCTTTTAGAATCGAGCTTGCTCATTTCTTTAGAATCGAGCTTGCTCATTTCTTTTAGAATCGAGCTTGCTCATTTTCAACAATTGCCAAAATGTCTTCTTCTTTGGCA
>CAYTHH010000010.1:9314-16694 GCA_964437545.1 uncultured Candidatus Saccharibacteria bacterium
TTAGAATCGAGCTTGCTCATTTTCAACAATTGCCAAAATGTCTTCTTCTTTGGCAATTAAATACTCTTTATTATCAACCTTGATTTCGGTTGGACCGTACTTGGTAAATAAAACGATTTCTCCAACCTTAACGTTTAAGGGAATAATTTTCCCTGAAACCATTTTCTTGCCCGGACCAACGGCAATGATTTTCCCTTGTTCAGGCTTGTCCTTGTCAGCTGACTCGGGTAAAAAAATTCCCGCTTTGGTCTTTTCCTCCTGGGGCAGAGGCTCGATCAAAATATAGTTTGAGATTGGTTTGATCTTCATAAATGTAACTTTTTAATTAATTATAATAGCGATTAAGATATACCATTATTAGCATTTTTAACTGGCGATTTCCTCAAGTCTGAGCGACCTCGGAGTCGAAGACTTGAATAGCAATTAAACGAGTCGCCTGCTAATCTAAGATTTTATGGGAACTTTAAAAAAGTGTCAAGAGATCTTTAAGATATTTACCAGTATGGCTTTTTTTGTTTTTAGCGATGTCCTGAGGCCTGCCCTCAACAATTACCTGGCCGCCCCCTGCCCCGCTTTCAGGCCCCAGATCAATAATCCAATCGCAGTTTTTAATCAATTCCAGATTATGTTCAATCACTAATACTGTGTTACCCCTATCAACCAGTTTTCTTAAAACCTCAACCAATTTTCTCACATCTTCAAAATGAAGGCCGGTAGTGGGCTCGTCTAGAATATAAATGGTCTTACCCGTATCTCTCTTAGAAAGCTCTGTAGCCAGTTTAATTCTTTGCGCTTCTCCGCCTGACAAGGAGGTAGCTGGCTGGCCCAGTTCTAAATAGCCCAAACCAACATCATCCATGGTTTTTAACTTTGGAACCAGACCAGAAATATTTTTGAAAAACTTAAGAGCTTCAGCCACGGTCATTTTTAAAACCTGGGCAATGTTTTTACTCAAATCCTGACCCATGGAAGTATATTGAATAGACAAGGTTTCTTGGTTAAACCTTTGCCCTTTGCATACCTGACATTCCTGAAAAATGTCAGGCAGAAAATACATTTCGATCTTGATTTCTCCATGGCCCTGGCAAGCTTCGCACCTGCCGCCTTTGACATTAAAGCTGAAACGGCCAGCATTGTATCCCCTAATCCTGCTTTCTTTAACTTTTGTAAAAAGATTCCTGATTAGAGAAAAAGCGCCGGTATATGTGGCTGGATTTGACCTAGAACTAAGGCTGATCGGCGACTGATCAATCAAAACCGCTTTATTTATATTCTCCACACCCAAAATCCGTTCGTGAGCGCCCGGATCTTGCTTGGCCCGATAAAACTTTTTTAATAAAGCTCGGGCTAAAATATCATTAATTAAAGACGACTTGCCTGAACCAGAAACTCCGGTAACACAAACGAACTTTCCAAGGGGAATGTTAACGTCAATATTTTTAAGATTATTCTCCCTAGCGCCCTTAATAGTTAAATAAAGTTGTTTTTCCGGCTCTTTGCTAGTCTTTTCAACCTTAACTTGCTTACGACCGGAAAGATAATCTCCAGTTAAAGTCTTGCTTTTAAGTAATTGTTTGGGGGTACCGGCAAAAATAACTTTACCGCCATATTTACCCGCTCTCGGACCAATATCAATTACCCAGTCTGATTCGTTAATAGTTTGGCTATCGTGTTCGACTACAACTACACTATTCCCCAGATCTCTTAATTTTTTCAAAGCTTCAATTAATCTGTCTTGGTCTCGGGGATGCAAACCAATAGAAGGTTCATCTAGAACATATAAGACGCCTGTCAGCTGGCTCCCCAATTGAGTCGCTAGTCTGATCCGCTGTTCTTCTCCGCTAGCTAAAGTAGCTGCCTTTCTATTTAAAGAAAGATAATCAAGGCCAACATCATTTAAAAATTGTAATCTGTTTATAATTTCTTTAATAATCGGCAAAGCAACCTTTTTCTGCGATAAGCTCAATGAGTTGCCTAAACTAGACAATAGTTTTTTGGCTTCATTAATGTTTAAAGAAACAATGTCATTGATTGAACTTTTACTAATAGTGACTGCCAAAGCTTCGGGCCTTAATCTTTTGCCCTGGCATTTTTCACAAATCTTTTCTTTCATATATTGCTCAATCTCAGCCCTGGCCCAATCAGAAGCTGAGGCAGTTTCATGATACCTTCTTTCCAGCCAGGGAATCACTCCCTCGAAACTAGTATCTGGTATCTGGTATTTAGTATCTGGCATCTTTTCTTTTTCGCCATAGAGAACTAGATTGATTGCTTCTTTTGGCAACTCTTTCACGGGTATATCTAAAGAAAATCCGCCTCTTTCAATCGCTTCTTGAAGTTTGCGCCAGAAAAAGCTCTGTCGGCCGCCCCTTGGACTATGTAGAGCCCGGGACCAAGGAAAAATCGCTCCTTCCCCCAAGGTCAGGTTTTGATTTGGAATTACTAACTTAGGATCCACCTCAAGTTTTTCCCCCAAGCCTTGGCAAGAAGAACAAGCTCCATAAGGTGAATTAAAAGAAAAAAGTCTGGGTTCTAATTCAGGCAAAGAAACCTGACATTTCTTGCAAGCAAAATGTTCTGAAAAAATAAGGTCGGTTTTATTCTTAACGCCAACCATGACAATGCCCTTACCAAGTTTCAAACCTGTTTTCAAAGAATCAGCTAGCCGGGATTTTTCCAATTCTTTACTGATGATCAGTTTGTCAACAACCACTTCGATATTATGTTTTTTGTTTCGGTCAAGAATCTTCTCAACTGCCTCATCAACCCTAAAAACAATATTATCAATTCTAACCCTGACAAAACCGGCTCTTTTTATTTCTTCCAGAATTCCCTGATGCTCGCCTTTTTTGCCCCTGATAACCGGACCCAAGATCATGATTTCTGAACTATTTGGCAAAGCTAAAACCTGCCAACAGATCTGATTAATGGTTTGGCGGCCAACTTTCTGATTGCATTTGGGACAGCGGGCCTGGCCGATCCTGGCAAATAACAGCCTTAAATAATCATAGACCTCAGTAATGGTGCCGACAGTAGAACGGGGATTATGGCTGGCTTTTTTTTGGCCAATGGCAATTGACGGAGAAATACCCTCAATCTTATCAACGTCAGGCTTTTGCAGTACTCCCAAAAACTGCCTGGCATAAGCAGATAGAGATTCCAAGTATCTCCTTTGCCCCTCGGCATAAAGAGTGTCAAAAGCAAGAGAGCTTTTTCCAGAACCAGACAACCCGGTAATCACTACCAGTTTTCCCTTAGGAATATCAATATCAATGTTCTGCAGATTATGGACTCGCGCGCCACGAATGCGAATAAGATCCGGGGTGCTCCTATTTTTGATTAAGTATTGAGACATAAAAAGGATTATATAATAATTTTAGGAATATTTCAAGTTTTAGTAGTATAATAGGAAAATGACAATCTTAATTAAGAAAATTCTTTTTATTCTCCTGGCCTTGTTTTTGATTGTGGCTGGGTTCTTTATTTTTAAACCCAAAATTATTGACCTGACTTTAAAAAAGAATCTCGCCCCTGAGCCGGAAAAATCAATTGAATTGATTTTTATCGGCGATGTCATGCTTGACCGAGGCGTTGAATACATGGTTGAAAAATATGGCCAGAATGACTTTAATTTTCCTTTTCTAAATATCGCTGAAGATCTTAAAAAAGCCGACTTAACTATTGCCAATCTTGAAAGCCAAATCTCAGATCAGGGCAAAGACATGGGTTCGGCTTATTCTTTTCGGGCTCCGATTGAAGCTATGCAGGGTCTGCTGTTTGCCGGCATTGATATTGTTTCCCTAGCCAACAACCATGCCCTAGATTACGGCTCCCAAGCTTTAAGAGACAGTCTGAACAGACTGATTGACAACAATATTTCTCCTGTTGGAGCTGGCAATGAATTCCAGGCTTTTTCTCCGACTATAAAAACTGTTGGCAATACTAAAATTGCTTTCTTTGCCTATACTGACCAGTTGCCTTTATCAACCAGAGCTAAAAACGAAAATTTTGGAATAGCGGTGATAAATCAGAATAACTTATCCAGAATAAAACAAGATATCGGTTTGGCCAAACAACTGACAGATATTGTAGTAGTCTCTTTACATTGGGGCGTTGAGTACGCGACTGAACCTAATGATTCGCAAATTACTTTAGCTAAAGAATTGGTTGGCGCTGGTGCTGACCTGATCATCGGTCATCATCCCCACGTTATCCAAAGATATGAGAAATACCAAGACAGCTATATCTTCTATAGCTTGGGAAACTTTATCTTTGACCAAGGCTTTTCTGACGAAACATTGGAAGGCATTATTGCCAAAGTAATTATTAAAGATAAAAAAATTGAAACTGCTTTTTCTTTAAGGGTAGTTCTTAATGAATTTTTTCAACCTAGTCTTGAAAAATGAAACTTAGCTATACAAGAGTCGTTAATAAAGTTCTTTTTAGCAAAAAGCTGCCAGGATTGACCTTGATCTCTTTTCTTGCTATTATATTTGTATATCAATAGATATTATCTAATGTGGAATCTCGTTTTAAGGATTGCCGGATCTAGTCTCGGCCTTTGGCTAGCCAATAAGTTTGTGGCTGGCACTACAGTCAATGGCAATTGGAAAACTTATTTTTTAATTGGCGGCGCCTTAGGAGTAATCAATTTTTTCATTAAGCCCATTCTAAACACCCTGACTTTGCCTTTAAAGGTCTTGACCTTGGGGCTTTTCAGTCTAATAATTAATATGGTTTTAGTTTGGCTGATTGACATTGCTTTTGTCGAACTGGTCATTAATGGTTTAGCTCCCTTATTCTGGACTACTGCCTTGGTCTGGCTAGCCAATTTCATTTTACAGAAGTGGTTGCCCGGGAAGTGAAAACTCAAATGGTCGCTACGCATTTATCCAAAAGGCGAAATATATTTTTTCGAGTTTCTGATGCCCGGTGCCAAACAAATGACAAATTAACTAATACAATTACCCAATAATATGTTTCTTGATTTAGTTTCAAAGATAAAACCTTACTTGCCCGTTATCCAAATTGCGGTCTCTTTACCATTAATCATTTTGATCTTAATCCAGCCTCGGGGCGAATCCCTAGGATCTGCTTTTGGCCAAAGCTTTGTTGGCGTTGGCAAATTGAGGGGCGCTTCCAAGCTGGTTTTTTATTTAACTATTATTCTCGGCATTATTTTTATTTTACTCGCCCTGATAAATCTTCTCCCCTAATGTCTCTTAAGATTTCTCCTTTGCAGGAATGGTTTAAGAATCTTGCCTTCGGCAAGAAGCTTGATTCTCACTTTGCTCGAATTAAAAACCTACCCTCAGGAAGACAAATCCAAAAGTTTTTTGATGTCCTTAGCCGCAAGGAGAGAAAGCTTTTTATAATTCTTTTAACTTTATTCTCGCTCTCTTCTTTTTATTTAATAACTGACTTTTACATCCGCCATACTGAAATCAGACCGGCTATTGAGGGTAAAATTTCTGAAGGAGTTATTGGCCAGCCCAGATTTATTAATCCAGTCCTGGCTGCCGCTAATGATGTTGACCGCGATTTAACCCAGCTAGTTTTCGCCGGTCTTATGACTTATAACCAAAAAGGAGAAATTATTCCTGACCTAGCTGAAAGCTATGATATCAAAGATAACGGCAAAGTCTGGGACATTACTTTAAGAGAAAACTTGGTTTTTCAGGACGGCTCACCTCTAGACGCTGACGATGTCATCTTCACAATCAAAACCATCCAAGATCCAGAATATAAAAGCCCTTTAAGACCCAACTGGCTAGGAGTGGAAACAGAAAGACTGTCTGATCTAAAGCTCAGATTCAGACTGAAGGATCCTTATCCTGGCTTTATTGAAACCCTAACCTTAAAAATCCTGCCTAGAAAAATCTGGCAAGAGGTAGTTCCAGAAAGCTTTTCTCTAACGGTCTTTAATTTAAAACCAATTGGTTCTGGCCCTTATCGAGTTACTAAGATTTTGCAAGAGAAAAATGAAAGTGCCAGAATCCAGTCCTTAACCCTGGAAATTAATCCCAAGTATAACGGCGCCATGCCCAATATTAAGGAAATCACCTTTGACTTCTTTGACAATGAGCAAGATTTGGCCAAAGCAGCCAAAAACAAACAGGTTCAATCTTTTGTTTTGAGTTCTTTGCAAGACAAAGAATTATTTGAAAACAAAGGATTCATTAGCCATAGCTTTGACTTGCCAAGATATTTTTCCGTTTTCTTTAACCAGAACAATTCTTCAGCTCTGGCCCAGCCAGAAATTAGAGCTGCTATCAATTATGCCACTAATAAAAAAGAAATCATTGACCAAGCGCTTTACGGTCATGGCCAAGTAGTTGATTCTCCTGTCCTACCTGCCTACTTTGGTTTTAAGGAACCGGAAACCGCGACTAGCTGCCGCTTCAGCCCGAAAAAAGCCAATGAAATTTTAGATAACGCCGGCTTTACTATTAACAGCGACACTGGTATCAGGCAAAAAACAATTGACAAGGAACTGGCCTTTGAATTTAAGAATAATTTAACTAAGGGCTCTCAGGGAACCGAAGTTACAGAGCTGCAAAAATGCTTGGCCAAGAATTCTGAAATTTATCCGGAAGCTGAAGTCAACGGCGTTTTCGGAGACAAAACCAAGCAAGCGGTTATCAGATTCCAAGAAAAGTATGCTTCAGAAATCTTGATTCCCGCCGAACTAAGCAGTGGCAACGGCGAAGTCAAAACTTTAACCAGGAAAAAACTCAATGAATATTGTTTTGGCCCCAATCAGGAGAACATTAATTTAGAGATATCGCTAGTAACTGTCGATGATCCAACCCTTTTGTCAGTGGCTGACATCCTAAAGCAGCAATGGCTTAATGTCGGTATCGATCTGCAAATCAAAAGCTATGGTTTCTCTCAATTAAATTCTGAGTTTTTAAAACCGAGGAATTATGAAAGCTTACTGTTTGGCGAAGTCTTGGGGCAAATCCCTGATCTTTTTCCCTTCTGGTATTCTCTGCAAAAGAAAGATCCCGGCCTTAACCTCAGTCTTTATGAGAATAATGAGGCTGACAAGCTTCTTGAAAGCATCAGGCAAACCTTTGATCTTGAAGAGCGCCAATCAAAACTGGAAGAGCTCCAAGAGATAATCCTTAAAGATAATCCAGCCCTATTCCTTTTCCAGCCAGACTTTGTTTACCTAGCATCGCCCCTGATCAAGGGGATTGAAGCTGGACCAATTACTGATCCTTCAAAGCGATTTGTCGGAATTGAGAATTGGTATGTCAAAACTAAAAGATCTTGGAAGTGAAGATTCTTTCAGAATCTACAGACATATTTACGAGTAATGAATAAGCAAAGCTTGATTTCTCGCTTTGCTCGAAATTAAGCAAAGCTTGATTTCTC
>CAYTHH010000011.1:0-10544 GCA_964437545.1 uncultured Candidatus Saccharibacteria bacterium
TAATCCAAACATTATGAGGAGGAGCCACCAGAGTCGGAGTGTTGGGAGGGCTGTTGCACCACGACGACGGCGCTTTAAAATCAAGGCTATAAGTATTGCCGTTTGGCAAGTCAGTCTTTTTCCACCTATAAACCGGAGTCTCCCCAAAAAGAGCCTTAGTAATTCCCGAAGGCGGATTGGCATCGGATAAATCCAGATTGCCAGGATCCGTTCCGTCATCCATGCCTATCCAGTAATAACTGGTGTCGTAGATTAGCGTTAAAGACATGATATGAGTGCCGATCTTCGGGTTATCAACCCAATCAGACCAGGCCAAATCAGAATTAATGCCCCACATCCGCGTTACATGGTCAGCAATCACACCAGTGCCGTTTCCACACCTTGCCTGAGTCTTAATTGTCCAGGTTCGAGGACTAGTGACGACAAAAGATCCTTGCGACCAAGCAGATGCTAGATAACCGTTTTCTTGTCTGACATGCCAATAATAAGTCCCTTCGCCCTGATCAGCGTTGATAGTCCAGCTATTTCCTGTCGTCGAACCCATGCTCTGAAAGACACCACCGCCTGATTTCCAAACCTGGGCATAAAAATTATCCGTACAATTTGGACAACCAGAACAATTACGAGCATTAGTTGACCATGAAGCCGATATTAAACCTGGAGGAAAAGACTGGCCGTTAGGATAAAGATTAGTCGGCGCTCCCGGAGCGCTGTAAGTACAGGGATCCACAGGATTCACAGGGTTATAGTCGAGATTAATTGTGCAAGTGCTAGGATTTTTGAGATATACTATGTGAAAGTTGCCGGTATAATAGGCGTCGGTTCCGTATGAACAACCACTGCTATAAGTTGGACTTCTTCCCAAGGAGCCATTTTTCGCAGTCACTTTCACCTTGAATGGAGAACAGCCGCAATCAAGTTTTTGAACTGTGCATGATTTCTCACCGGCAGGAATAGTGCAAGTGTCACTCTTTTTAGCGCCTTTGCAAACACTGCCATCTGCGCAACCATGACACTTGCCATTATGATCTTCCGCATAACCACTTGTTACAGTGCAGGTAACTTTATCGCCACTAGCCACTTTTTCGTCAAGCTGACATTTAATTTTAGCCATACCATTACAGGCACACGCCGCCTCTCCGACCAAGGGCAAAGCAAAAAGAAAAACAATAAAGGAAAAACAAATGATTATGGATGTTTTATTGGTCTTCACGGTTTTAATTGATATTAATTTCTATTTTCAAGCCGTCTTTGGTATTTTGGATAAGATCTTCTAAGTTTTCAACTGAACCGCTGACATTATCAATCTTTAAAAAACCGTAAGCAAAAGACTGATATTGATCCAGAGTTGGATCCATAACCGCTGTTAATTCAAATACCTGGCTAACCTGGCCTCCTGTCAAATCTTTAATAGTTTCTTCTATTTCAGGACTGGGAATGCAAAAATCATCAAGAGAAGAATTATGAAAAACTTCAGCTAAGGCGCCGTCGTTAAGTAAAATAATCTCCGGATCGTTATTGGCCAGCTCAGCCAGAGAATCAGTTTCTAAAACCTTGGCTTGTTCATACAGTTCTTCCGCTTTTTTCCTGGCCATGGCTTCAGCATCATTTAAATCAGTCGCTCCCCAGCTCTTAAACTTAATATAAACAAGAATCCCCGTATATCTTTTGACCAATTCTTGATCTATTTTCTCTTTAAAAGCCCTTGTCCTGGCCCTGGCCTCCATTTCCAAGTGGGAATTGAAGATAAGTTCTTTATAATTTTTGCCAAAAAAACTTATTTTAGCGTTTTCTATCTCGCTATCGGTTAAATCTGAAATATTATAGTTCTTGGCTATCTGCTCGATAATCTTTCTTTCCAGAAGAAGACTTATAATCTCCTCTTTTTCATATTCATAGCCACCCTCGGATATTAATGCTTGTATTTGCCAGTCCGTTGACCTGTCTTCCCAAAGCATTTTTTCAAACTCTAACACCCGATCTAATTCTTCCCAGTCGACAACCTTGTCTCCGACAATTATGGGGTATTCTGAATTTGACTCATAAAACTCATTTTTTATGCTGCTAAAAACATTAGCAACCGAAAAAGATTTTTCGCGGGGGGATAAAAAATCCCTTAAATTTTTAGACAGAAAGAAAATCAGGAAAATTGAGAAAATAAAAAAACAGATACCAATCAATATACAAAATTTCTGATTTCTTTTGTAATTTTGGAAACTCTCAATGATCGGTTTTAATAATCTTCTCATCATCTTATATTATAGCTTTTAATCCTCTGCTTAATCAATATCCTAAAAGGCCAAAATAAAGATTAATCAAGGGCTGACCGAAAAACGCAGAAAATAATGTTGCCGCCACCAAAAAGGGGCCAAAGGCCAGCTCTGATTTTAATGTTTTTTTGCTAAGGAGTATTAAAATAATGCCGACAACAGCGCCGCTGAAAAAAGCCAAGAATATCGCTAACAGAATCTTGGGAAACCCCAAAAATAAACCCATAAAAAAAGCGATTTCAACATCCCCGAAACCCAAGCCCTTGCCCTTGGTGATAAAATAGATGAAAAGAAAAAATAAAGCCGCGCCAAAGGCTGAGTATATAGTATTTAGTATTTCGTGTTTAGCATACAAACCAAAAAATATACCAGATGCTAGATACCAGGCGCCGGATATAAAAATGGTAGAATAAATGATTTTATCCGGAATAAGACGGTGTTTTAAATCAAAGACAAAAACAATTATTAAAAGAGAGGCGATGATTAAATGATAAATCAAACTAACTGGATCGGAAAATTTAAAGCCGATGAAAAGAAATAAGATGGCCGTGGAAAGCTCTACTAAAGGATACTGCCAGGAAATTAATTCACGGCAATAACGACATCTTCTTTTTAAAAGAATAAAGCTTAAGATAGGAATTAAGTCTTGCCAATCAAGAATATGTCGGCAATGGGGACAAAAAGATCTTCCCGAAATAAAGTCTTGGTTTTTTTCCAATCTGTAGATAACGCAATTCAAAAAAGAACCAATTATTAAACCAAAGATAAATAATAATATTAGAAGCATGTTTTATTATGATGCAAAGTAATGCATTGAACTCAGTTCATTATATTATAACACAACACCCCTCTTTTCCTACTGCAGGTGACTTACTGTAGGTTACTGCAGGTGACAGTCACCCAACAACCGCAACACAAAACAACCCCGCTTAAAATAGCGGGGTTGGTCAGTTCCATAACTAAAGCAATAATCAATAATCAACGAATAAATGCTGGTTTATGGAGAAAAATTTTATGGACAACCTGCAGAAGTTCTTATCCCAGATCCCTTTTGGCTAGCGTAAAAGTAATTAGTCGTAGGGCTTTCCATTTGGAAAAAGACACAGAAAGTCTGGGTATCGCCGCCATCAAGCCAGTAATACGATCTATAGCCATTGCCAGTCGGAACGGGGTTTAAATAGGGATCGAGTAGAGTGCTACTAGCGGGAACAGCTGTAGCTGTATTGGGCAAGTTAGGATAAACTTCGGGAATATTATCAGAATATTTTAATTCAAAAGCCGTAGCAATTTGCCTAATATCAGCCTGGCCCCTGGCATCCCTGGCTTTTTTCCTGGCTCCGCCTAAAGATACTAATACAATCGAAGCTAAAAGACCAATGATAGCAATAACTACCAAAAGTTCAATCAAGGTAAAGCCTCTCTCTTTACTTAAATCCATAAAATTCTTAGAAAATCCTTAAGACACAAAGTTCCCGCTCTAAAAGCTATGGACAGCTTAAAGTCCAAGCTGCAGTGTCGCAAACTTCAGCCGTCCCCTTGTGAGAGCTGGTGTAATACCTAGTGGTTGTGCAACTACCCTTGTTTTCCATAGTCATATAAACACAGTATTTCTGGTCATCTAAAGAATTATCAACCCAGCCATAAGAGACGCCTCCTTTCGGATCAGTTGGAAACGTTACCATATAAGTGCTGATCGCTGTTGGCACTGTGGCTGAGGCAAGGTAAGCATCGCTGTCTCCATAATAAAGTTCCATGGCTGAACCGATTTGCCTGGCATCTGATTGCCTGACAGCATCTCTGGCTTTTGATCTGGCTCCGCCCATTGATACTAAGACGATTGAAGCTAAAACGCCAATAATGGCAATAACGATTAAAAGTTCAATTAAAGTAAAACCTTTTTTCTTGATCATAGTTTATATTTTTATATTTTTATCTTGCTCTTAAATTATGACTCGACCTTTCTTAAGTTTTTATTTCTCGCATCTTGTTTATTATATCATCTGATAAGCAAAAAAGGTAGTCAAGGGTAACTTTAGGCTGTGAATAAACCCTACTGGCAATCAAGGTTAGTTGGAGAGTTCTCTAAAAGCCGGACGCCTCGAGGAGAAGCGGTAAAAAATCCGCCTGATTCCAGACAGGCCCATAGGCAGTATTTCTGGGCGTGGCCGGTATTGCCCCACCAACGATAACCTTCAGGTTGACAAGCTAAAACAACATTATCCGAGTCTTCCGGACTCTTTTCTAAATAAGGAAAGATGCTGCTGGCGGGGATACTGTCAACTGCGCCGACAGCACCTTTTTCTGGATATCTTAAATGGTCGTCATAATAAAGCTCCAAAGCCAGCATTGTTTGGCGCACATCGCTAATCCTCCTTGCATCCCTCGCCTTTCTTCTTATCTGCCCCAGAGAAATAATAACAATACTGGCAATAACGCCAATGATGACTACCACTACTAATAACTCAATAAGGGTGAACCCGGTTTTTTTACTGCTGCTCATAAAAATTAAATGCCAAGTGAACCTATTTGATACATCGGCAAAAGAACTGCGGCAATTAAAACCCCAATTCCGCCGCCGAGAACAATAATTAGAATCGGTTCCAGTAAACTTAAAAGCATTTCAATATCGCGTTCGATTTCCTTTTCGTAAAAAGAAGTGATATCCAGCAAGGTTTCTGAAAGTCGGCCGGTCCTTTCTCCAACCAAGACCATCTGACTGAAGAATGATGATATTAATTTAGGGTGCCTTTTCAAAACCAAAGAAACCATCTCGCCGCGCCGCACCTCTTCTTTAGCTTCAAAGATAATCTCTTTATAGCACTGATTGCTAACAACTCCTGATAAAATTTCAAGAGACTTGGTAATGGGCAAACCACCGGAAATTAAAGTGGAAAAGTTCTCAGCAAACCTAGTCAGATAAACCATTTTTAAAAGATTACCGATCAAGGGCAATTTTAAAATGAGGATATCAATCTTTTTTTTGCCGATATCGGTTTTAGAATAACGCTGCAAAAAGATTGCCAAGCCAACGACAACAGCTATCCCCAAAATAATATATTTCCTTAATAAGGCAGTAAGGCTGATCACAATTTTAGTAACTATGGGCAGGTTTTGAGGATCAATTTCTAAAGCTGAAGTCAGCTTAGGAATAACAACAATGCTCATAACTATTAATATCCCAAGAAAAGTAACCAAAACAAAAGCAGGATAGATAATCATGGAAGTGATTTTTCTAGTCAACTCATATTCTCTTTCTAAATGATCGGCTAGATATTCCAAGACATCAGATAGTTTTCCAGAGGATTCTCCGGACTTTACCAGGTTGATATAGAATGGAGGAAAAAGCTTGGGAAAAGCGGCCAAGGCGCCGGAAAAGGGGGTTCCGCCCTCAATTTCTTCGCCAATCTTAAAAATAATTTCTTTAAAGCCGGTATTTTTTGTTTCTTCCGCAATAGCCTGCAAGGCCTCAATCAGAGTAACATCTGATTTAAACATGGTTGACAGCTCTCTTAAAAAGAAAACCAGGTCTTTTCTAGTGACCTTTTCAAAAATCTTCAGACTGCGGGAATAAAAAGGTTCTTCGCCGGCCTTTTCTAAAAACGTGACGATTAAATTATAACCCTGGAGGACATTAGCGGCTGCCTCTTTAGAAGCCGCTTCAACCGCTCCGGCCTGAATATCGCCTTCTTTGCTCCGAGCTTGATAATTAAATTTCATTTAATTTTCAGGGACCCATCGAAGATGGGAATTATAATTAAATTTCATTTAATTTTCAGGGGCCCATCGAAGATGGGAATTATAATTAAATTTCATTTAATTTTCAGGGACCCATCGAAGATGGGAATTATAATTAAATTTCATAAATACTTCTACGAATTACTAATTTTTACGAATATACGAATTCGTGTACATTTGTACTTATTCGTAGTTGGTAGGATTAATTTCTTAAAAGCATTCTCAATTCAGTCGGATTAAGAGAAAAATTAAGTGCGCTTTCAATCGAAATTTCTTTCCTCTTGACTAAATCTGACAAGGATCTATTTAAAGACATCATCCCGAATTCTCCGGAAGTTTCAATTACTAGAGGTAATTCATGAATTTTGTTCTCCCTGATCAGATTAGAAATGGCCGGCGTTGACAACATTAGCTCAAAAGCCGGAACCAGGCCTCCTTTTAACCCCGCCACCAATCTTTGAGAAAAAACTCCCAATAGCGAACCAGATAATTGAGCTCTGATTTGGTTTTGCTGGTCAGGTGGGAAAGAATCAACAATCCGGTGAATTGTCTGACTGGCAGAATTAGTATGCAGGGTAGCAAAAACAAGATGCCCAGTTTCAGCCGCAGTAATGGCAATAGCCATAGTTTCCTGGTCCCTCATTTCCCCAACCATAATCACATCTGGATCCTGCCTGAAAGTAGCCCTCAGAGCTCGAGTAAAGGATGTTGCGTCTTGATGAATTTCTCTTTGATCAATAATAGAACGATCATCTTTAAAAATATATTCGATCGGATCTTCAATGGTAATAATATGATCTGCCCTGATATGATTAATCTCATCAATCAAAGCCGCCAGAGTGGTTGACTTGCCATGACTGGAGGGACCGGTAATTAAAACAAAACCCTGGCTATGGGCTGTGAATTGGTGTAAGACTTGAGGTAAATTTAACTCTTCAATGGTTTTAATATTTGTCGGAATAAGCCTGGCAGCAATGCTAATCTCGCCTTTTTGAAAAAAGATATTAACCCTGAATCTAGCCTTATCTTCAAAGTTATAAGAAAAATCAATATCTTTATCTATTAAAAATCGGGCGAACTGGCTTTGACTAATCATGGCTTTAGCTAGGCCCGTAGTGTCTTCAGCAGAAAACTTTTCAATTTTCACCAACGGCACTAATTTACCGCTGATCCTTAAGATTGGCGGATGGCCAACTGAAATATGAAGATCGGAAGCCTGTTCTTTAACGATAAATTTTAAAAGCTCCTTAAGTTTTGATGAATAATCCATGTTAAATATATTAAAGAATTTTCTTGATCTCCTCAACCACTTCGCTTGGAGTAT
Organism: uncultured Candidatus Saccharibacteria bacterium; assembly: GCA_964437545.1. Classification (GTDB taxonomy): domain Bacteria; phylum Patescibacteriota; class Minisyncoccia; order Minisyncoccales; family GWA2-46-15; genus GWA2-46-15. The sequence goes on from CAYTHH010000011.1 coordinate 7,330, forward strand.
AATGAGCCTTGATTAAATATTTGGTCGCCCCAAGAGCAAAAGCCCTGTCAACTTCTGACTTCTGTCCAAGATTAGAAAGAATGACCACTTTCAGGTCTTTGAGACTATCCTCTTGCTTAATTCTTTCCAAAATCTCCCAGCCATCAACCTGGGGTAAGACAATGTCTAAAAGCACCAGCTCGATCTTCTTTTCTAAAATTTTTCTCAAGGCCTGACTGCCATCCCTAGCAATATCAATATCAAAACCCATCTCTTTAAACTTAGTAGCGTAGATGTCTATTAAGAATGGATCGTCCTCAACTAATAAGATCTGTTTCATAATTTTAAATATTATGCTTAATTATCAAATTATTGCCCCGACTGGTTATTATAACGTTAATACTACGAATTACCAATTTTTACGAATATACGAATTCGTATATTCGTGAGTGATTCGTAATTAGTAGAAATCATTTTTCTTCAGCAACCCTTATAACTTCCTGAATAGTAGTAATGCCTTCCATGGCCTTAAGAATACCATCTTGCTTCATGGTAATCATTCCCTGCCTAAGAGCTTCCTCGGCTATTTTTGACTCTGAAGGTTCATGTAAAACTATTTCTGCAAGCTCTTTGGTCATTTCTAAAATTTCAAAAAGAGCGATTCGACCGGAAAATCCAGACGAATTGCATTTTTTACAGCCTTGCGGTTCAAAAATCTTAAGATTGGAAAGATCAATTTCTTTCTTCTTTACTTCCGGCAAAGAAGCTAAACCCTGCAAGATGATTTCTTTAATTTTATTGCCTGGTTCAACTTGTTTCTTGCAATTTTTACAAAGTTTCCTCACCAGTCTCTGGGCAATAGCCAATTCTAAAGTCGGCGGAATTAAAAACGGCCTAACATTAAGATCAATCAAGCGGGGGATAACTCCCAGAGAATTATTGGTATGCAGAGTAGCTAATACCAAGTGCCCGGTTAAAGCCGCGTGAGTAGTTAAGCTGGCTGTTTCCTCATCGCGAATTTCACCAACCATGATAATGTCCGGGGCTTGACGTAAAATATGCCGCAACCCTGAAGCAAAATTATATCCTATCTCAGACTTAATCTGGGATTGGTTAATACCGTCAATAAAATACTCAACCGGATCCTCAAGGGTAACAATATTCTTACCTTCCTTATTCAGCATCCTTAATATTGTATAAAGAGTCGTGGTTTTACCAGAGCCTGTCGGGCCAGTCGCTAATATTAAGCCATAAGGCTTGACCATGGTTTTCTTGATCAGCTCCAGGTTTCGCCCCCTCAGCCCCAAATCATCAAGACTCTTTAGCCCCTGATTTGAATCAAGAACCCTGATAGCGACTTTTTCTCCCAGCACAGTTGGAAAAGTGGCCACCCTGAAATCAACATTATTCTTATTAAATCTAGCTGAAAAACGGCCGTCTTGAGGTATTCTGGTCTCGTCAATCTTTAAAGCAGACAGAATTTTGATTCTGGAAATAATTGCCGGCAACAACCTTAGAGGCAAAAAGATTGAAGAATGTAAAACCCCGTCCAAGCGGTAACGAACCCTAAGATTTATTCCGGTCGGTTCAATATGAATGTCTGAAGCGTGGCCATCAACTCCATGACCCAAGATTACGGCAACCACTTTAGTAATCGGCGCTTCTTCGGCCAATCTTTCAAATTCAGCTACTGAGGGCAAACCGCCAGGCTTAACTTTTTCATCTTCTAAATCCTTTTCTAGCTGGCTTAGGGCTTTTTCTACCTCTTTTTTCAAGGTCTTGTACTGCTTCAAAAGCATATCGAAGTTTGACAAAGTAATCAGAAAAACCCTGCTTTTCCATTTTCCTTGCCTGGAAATGAAATTTAAAGCTCCCTGATGAATAATGTCTTCAGGATAAACCATGCCAACATCGAGAATACCGTCCTCTTTTCCTAAAGGAATAATCTTGTAATATCTGGCTGACTCTTCGGGGATAAATTCAAGAACTTTTAAAGAAACGTCTTCGGGTAAAACCTCTTTTAGGGGGATTTTTAATTCCTGGCTCTTGAGTTCAAAAAGATCTTTCTCGCCAATGACGCCACTTTCCAAAATTACCCCTTCTTCCTTAAGATTTTTTTCTTTTACTTCCGACTCAAACAGGCTAGCCTTTTCCCGATCAATAATTCCCTTTGCTAATAATCGTTGAATTAAAATCATTGTATTTCCGCTTCAAACGGATTAAACGGGTTATCTCGGCCAATCTCGCCTTCAAATTCAACAATTTCTTCAAATTGTTCAAGCTTTGATAAAAGCGAATTTTCAAAAACTTGAAAATCTATTTCCACTTTCTTTGGCGGAGCTAAGACAATGATTGATTTCTCTTCTGGTTTTTTAAAAACACCAAAGTAAAATACTAATCCGGTAACAATGCTGACAAAAATAAAAATTAAAATCAAATATTGTTGATTTTTTTGTTTTTCAGAGAAGACAATTGCCACGTCTTGTGTTTTAAAATTATTGTATTATTATTCAAGCTTTAAAATTCTTCAAAAGTTGATTCTTCGGGTGTTGATACCGGCTTAACTTCGGGTAAAAAATTAATTGAAGTCGCTAGATTAAAGGTGAAAATATCTCCTTTTTCCGGCAAAGAAAAAGATAGCGATTCCACTTGGATTAATCTCGAATTTTTCTCAATATCCGAAAGAAACTTCCTAAAAGAACTATACGGACTTTCAACAATAATGGCAATTTCTTTTTTCAAAAGATAAGGTCTTTCTAAGACTAAAATAGTTTCTTGAAAATCAATATCGCTGATAATTAAACCGTTCTGAGAAGCAACTTTCTGAAAATAATCAAGCATAGCTGGGGCTGATGGTGTTGCCGGCAAGCTAGAATTAATTTTGGTTAATTCGGGCTCATATTTTTTAAGCTCGGCTTGAAAAAAATTAAGATCTTTAAAATATTCCTGCTGATCTTCTAGTGTAGTCCTTTTTTCCACCAGCTCCAAGCGGTAATTCTGAAAATCTGAATATTTAGACAAGGCAAAGGTTAACAAAAGAACAAAACTAATTAGGAAGTTGCCAATGGTGAAATAATATTTTTTGATTTTCTGGGGCATAATCTTATTTTATTCTTCAGGGCTTGTTTCAGGGCTTGTTTCAGGGCTTGTTTCAGGACTTGTTTCAGGGCTTGTTTCAGGACTTGTTTCAGGGCTTGTTTCAGGACTTGTTTCAGGGCTTGTTTCAGGGCTTGTTT
>CAYTHH010000012.1:0-7877 GCA_964437545.1 uncultured Candidatus Saccharibacteria bacterium
AAACTCGTTTATAAGCGAAGCTTTCAAACTCGTTTATAAGCGAAGCTTTCAAACTTGTTTATAGCGGGCAAGATTGCCCGATATACCGTTATGCGTTATAATCTTTAATATAATATAATCTTGCAATCAGAATAGACTGTGAAAGAAAATGATTTTAATATTAGAATCGGTGGTGAGGCCGGTTATGGCATTGCTTCGGCCGGTTTGATTTTAGCCAAGATTGCTTTGAGATCCGGCTATTTTGTTTTTGATTACAGCGAATACCCTTCCCTGATCAGGGGCGGACACAATATCTATACTGTCAGAATCTCAGGTCAGCCGGTCTATTCCCCATCTTTGCCGGTTGATTTTTTAATCGCTTTAAATCAGGATGCAGTTGATTTTAACAAAGCCCAGCTTTCTTCTCGGCCTTTTGTTATTCTTAATTCAGACAAAGCTTCTGGAGAGAAACTGCCTTCGGGGGCCAAGGTTTTGTCAATTCCGTTGATTAAGATAGCTTTGGATAATAATGGCAAAGAAGTAATGATGAATAATGTCGCCTTAGGAGCGATTACCTTTTTACTAAAGGTTGAATTTTCTGTTTTAGAATCAGCCATTAAAGAGATCTTTTCCTGGGCTACTTTGGAAATTATTGATTTGAATATTAAAGTTGCCCAAAAGGGCTTTGACTATACTAAGAATAATTTTGCTGCTGAGGAAATTAAATTCGATTTGAAAAAAATAAAAGCCAAGCCAAGATTGCTTATGACGGGCAATGACGCCTTTAGCTTAGGAGCGATTAAGGCTGGTTGCAAGTTTTTTGCTGCTTACCCAATGACTCCGATTAATTCTTTGATTACCTATTTTGCCTCTAAGGCCAAAGAGTTAGGGTTGGTCTATTTCCAACCTGAAGACGAGATCGCCGCCATTAATTCCGCTTTGGGGTCAGCAGTTTGCGGCGTTAGGTCAATGACTGCCAGTTCAGGAGGAGGTTTTTGCTTAATGGCTGAAGCTCTTGGCATGGCCGGTATGGCTGAAATTCCTTTAGTAGTGATTGAAGGTCAGAGGTCGGGACCGTCCAGCGGCATGCCGACTTGGACCGGTCAAGGAGACTTAAAATTTGTTTTACATGCTTCTCATGACGACTTTCCCAGAGTTGTTTTGGCTCCCGGGGACGCTGAAGAAGGTTTTTGGTTAATGATCGAAGCTTTTAATTTGGCAGAAAAATATCAATTACCGGTGATAGTTTTGACCGATAAATATTTAGCTGAAAGCCGTCAGGCCATTGAACTGATTGACGACTCTAAGGCTAAAATTGACAGAGGCAAAACAGTTTCTTCAGAAGACTCTTTTCAAGATTATCGTCGTTATAAATTTAGTCAAGACGGCATTTCTCCCAGGGCTTTTATCGGCCAGACCAAAGAACCATTTTTTACCACCTCTTATGAGCATAATGAGGCTGGTTTTGTTGCTGAGGATATTGAAACGAGAAAGGCAATGGTAGAAAAAAGAATGAAAAAACTAGAAACCTTGGAACAAGAAATGCCTAAGCCGTCAGTTTATGGATCCAAAGAAGCTAAATTCGGCTTTATTTCTTGGGGATCAAACAAGGGAATCATTCTTGAAGCCCAGAAGATTTTAGATGGCCAAGGGGTTAAAACTAATTTTCTCCACTTAAATTTTCTCAATCCCTTTCCATCAGAGTCAGTGGCTGAATTTTGCCAAGATAAACAAATTTTATTATTAGAACAAAATGCCAGCGGTCAACTGGCGAGTCTAATCAGGGAAAAGACAGGTCTTAAGACCGAAAACCAATTTTTAAAGTATGATGGCCGGCCCTTTTATCCCGGAGAAATTGCAGATAAAGTAAAACAACTCTTGTGATTCTTAAATTCTTTAAAATTATTTGTTGTAATCCTTAAATATTATAAAAATATTTGTCGTGAATTTTAAAACTCAAAACAAAATCATTTGGTGTCCCGGTTGTGGTAATTTTGGAATTATGGCTGGTTTAGAAAAAGCCTTTGAACAATTGGGCCTGGACCCTAATCAAATTATGGTTGCTTATGGGATTGGTTGTCATGGTCACATGGCTAATTATCTTAGGGTTTATAACTTTGAAACAATCCACGGCCGAACTTTACCAGTTGCAACCGGCGCTAATCTTGCTAACAAAAAATTAAAAGTAATTGCAATTGGTGGCGACGGCGATCAATTGGGAGAGGGTGGCAACCACCTCATCCATGCTTCAAGAAGAAATCCTGATATTACCTGTTTAATTCATAATAATCAAATTTATTCTTTGACAGTGGGACAGGCTTCGCCAACTTCAGAAAAAGGCATGAAAACAAAAACAACACCTCAAGGAGTAGTCGACCCCCAGCTTAATCCTTTGGCTCTAGGAATTGCCGCCGGAGCCACTTTTGTAGCTCGCAGCTTTTCTGGAGATATCCCCCATTTGACTGATATTCTGACCCGGGCCATTAGCCATAAAGGTTTTTCCCTGGTTGACATCCTACAACCCTGTGTCAGCCTAAACTTTACCAATACTTCTGCCTGGTACAGGGAAAGAATTTACAAGCTAGCAGAAACCGATTATATGCCCAATGATAAAAATCTGGCTTTTCAAAAAGCTCAGGAGTGGGGAGAGAAGATTCCCGTCGGTGTTTTTTATCAGGAAAAAAGATTAGTTCTTGGAGATCAACTTTTAGACAATGAGATGGTTCTAGCCAATCAACCCCTAGAAACTTCAATCAAAGATTTACTAAAAGAGTTTCTCTAGTAAATTATCTTTGGATTAATTCTCCGTTTAAGTTAGCGCACTCTGGAACTTGATCAACCGGAAAATTGTAAGGTTCAATATCTAAGCAAGGAATTGACCCTTGGCCGTCGTAAATTATTTTCCAATTATCATCTACTTTAACGGCCAGAAAAACGCCTGAGTTTTCTGGTCCGATCGGGGAAAATTGAACCACGCCAGCAACATTGGTTTCAGTTTCTTTATTAATCTCAATAGTTATTTCAGATATCTCTTTGCCATATTTGGCCGCAAAAAGCTCTTTAATAAGATCTTCAGTCGGGCTTTGGTCCGGCAACGAAATATTATAGCTCTTATAGAACCAATAGCCGAAACCCGCAATCATAATGATAACAATAACGACTAAAACGCCTTTAGACATATTTTTAATTTAGCTATTTATCTTTTAATCTTTGGGTGACTATCTCGACTAATTGACTGGGATCATAATCGGTTTTAAGCAGGCAATTGTCGGCTCCCAGCGCCAATGATTTCTTAAAATTACTTTCTTCGCTCAAAGCAGTTAGAACGATAATCGGAGTTTTGGGAATAATAGATTTTTTTTTCATTTTTTCCAATATCTGGAAGCCGTTCATTCCCGGCATCAAGATATCCAAGATAATCAGGTCTGGCTTATGCTCAGTTATTTTCTCAAATGAAATTAGACTGTTGTAAACAGAAAAAACCTGGTAATTTTTTTGTCTAAAAGCTTTAGACAGAATATCCTGGTTGATTTTATCGTCGTCAATAATGAGAATTTTTTTCATATTTTAAGATAAAAGTTTTTTAAGTTTTTTCATTTTTTTAGGATTAAGCTTAGCTTCTAAAAATTTAAGCCTTAATTCAATATCACTAATTTTACCATTAATAACAACTTTTTCGAACTGCTTAAAAGTCAGGTATTCAAGTCTGATTTTTTCTCCTCCGTCCAGGCTTTGTTCAGCTACCCTATGGCAATTTTTGGCAATAAAAATATAGACAGTCCATTCAATTTTACTGACCGGCTGGATAGCATTCCATAAAAACCATTATTTGGCTTGATAGCCAGTTTCTTCTAATAATTCTCTTTTAACGGCTTGAAGCGGAGTTTCATTTCTATCAATCCTGCCGCCCACAAGGCCTAAAAAAGGCTTTTTGCCTGGTTGTTGCTGGTAAGTAATAATGATTTTGCCGTCTCTAGTTATCGGTAAAACCATGGCCGTATTTTGCCTTTTTATTTTTTCAAATATTTTAGTTGAGCCATCATATCCTTTAATTGGCCATTGATAAGTATCAAAGACAATGCCTTTAAAAACTTTTTTGGCATTAGAAGGCAAAGGTTGTTTAGAAATTGACTTTTTTATCATAAATCGCATTCTGGGTGATAAAAGTAAAAACTATATCCTAGTTTCCTTATTTTTCTTATACTTATAGAGATATTTTTTTTGTCTTCCTCAGTCAATTTTTCTAGAATATTTCTGACAATAAGATTTTTAATGCCTTCGGTCCACCAGCCGCAAATAACAATCTTTTTCTTTTCATTGACAAGAGCAACGCTGCCGGTGGTGTGGCCGGGAGCGTGACTGACAGTAAAGTTGGTGCCGTTAATGTTTTCTCCGTCTTCTAGGTTTTCTCCCATTTTCCAATTTTGGCAGCCAGCTTTTTTAAAAACACAGCTTAGTCCTGATTTAAAAATTTTCACGAATCTTTTTGACTCAGTATCGTTTTTATGAATCCTGATTGGGGGAAGAAAACCGAAGTTTTCATTAGCTTTTTGTTGTAATTCCGGAGCAGCCTCTGAATGGTCAAAATGATAGTGGGATATTAGTATTTCCCTGATTGGTTTTCCGGGAAAATATTTTTTAACAGTATTGATAATAATCTCGGCATTATTGGTTTTTTTTGCGAAGGATCTTAAAATCGGCAGAAAAGAGTTATATTTAGGCCCGACGTCAAAAATGATCAAGCCCTTGTCGGTATTGATAATATACGACCAAGTTCCGAAATCAGGATATTTTTTAAAAGGTAGATCGAATTTTGACAAAACCCTAGCTAAAATAATTTTCTCGTTTTCACTAAGAAGAATTTCAAAAGATGGTTTTGGCATTTTTATTGTATTAAAAAATTGAAATGTCTTGATTAGTCGGGATGCCCAGATTCGAACTGGGGCTAAGTGCTCCCAAAGCACTCGTGCTACCGCTACACCACATCCCGAAAAGCTATCTCGATGCTGGGTTTTGTTCTTCCAAAGGACTTGCCTGCCATGTAGTTACTCCAAGGCAGATACTTCGGGACTGCCGCTTTGCTTTAAAAACTTCGGCGGATAAATACCACGCCTTACTATCTATTTACTTAACATCTCTTTTATACTTGGTCAATTTTTTCTGTATGCTATAATTAACAAAGTTAATTACTCTTTTCGGAGAGTTAATTAACAAAGTTAATTACTCTTTTCGGAGAGTTAATTAACAAAGTTAACAAAACTAACGCAGCTAACCGGTCTGCTAGAAATAATTTTATGAAGTCAACTATTTTTAATTCTATGAACATTGCCAAACAATGCCGGAAGTATAACCTTGATCTTTGGCAATGCCCCCAGTTTTTATTTTTAGTTTTAGGAATAGTTATCATTGTTTCCTCAATAACTATTTATTTTATTGGTATTCATTACAGCCAAGATCCAGAAATAGTGGCCTTCATTGTGCTGATGATTTCAGGATTTTTGATAATCATTAGCTATTCCATCATTAAAAGTTTTGAAAAGTTAGCTGAAGTAGCTAGGATGAAATCAGAATTTGTCGGCATTGTTTCCCATCAGATAGGGGCGCCACTCTCAAATTTAAAGTGGGCAGTTGACCTATTAATTTCTGGTAAAATTGACCAGGTTTCTGAGAAGCAAACCGCTTATCTGCAGATTTTAAGAGAAAATAGTCGGAGAATGGAAGATATGATTTCTGACCTTTTGATTGTTTCTAAGATTGAGACAGACAACCTGCCGTTTAAAGTTGAAAAAGCTTCTTTTGTGGAATTAGTTAGGTCCTTAATTTCGCGATCTCAGCCTCTTATCAATGCCTCTAATATAGAGATTAAACTAGAGGTTGAAGATGATCTTCCAGAAATTGTTTTTGATTTTCAGAAAGTTGAACAAGCAGCTGACAACATTTTAAATAATGCCATCCGCTATATCGGCGAAGCAGATATGCCTAAGGAGACTGGCAATATCGTGCCTAAGGAGACTGGCAATATCGTGCCTAAGGAGACTGGCAACATTGGTGAAACCAATGTGTCGAGCGAAGCCGACAACATTAAAAGCAAGGGCAAAATAAAAGTTATTCTTAGAAGGGAAGCCAATTTTCTCTGCTTAGAAGTTAAGGATAATGGCATTGGTATTCCCGAAGACGATCAAAAATATATTTTCCAAAAATTCTTCCGAGCCAGCAATGCTTCTAAAATTCAGGCTCAGGGCTCTGGCCTTGGTCTTTATATTGCCAAATCCATTATTGAAAAATCGGGAGGTAAAATCTATTTTGTTTCTAAAGAGGACCAAGGATCAACATTCGTTTTTACTTTGCCGGTCGAATAATCAACTATTTTTTCATTTAATTTCTTGGTTAAATGATAAATATTTAAAAATATATGAAGAAAATTTTTAAAATGTAATTTTCAAGATATGAAAAAAATCTTATTCATTGAAGATGAGTCGGCTCTTCAAAAAACTTTTGGCGATGTCTTGACTAAAGAGGGCTTTAAAATGATTTCAGCTATTGATGGCGAAGTTGGCTTGCGCCTAGCCTCAAGTGAAAAACCAGATTTAATCATTCTTGATCTGGTTTTACCTAAGCTTCATGGCCTTGAAGTTCTTAAAGGATTAAAAGGAAACGATGAAACTCGGAATATTCCAGTAATCATCTTAACTAATATGGGAGACATGGAAAATATCGAGAAAGCCTTGGAGCTGGGAGCAACTACCTATATGATCAAAGCAGATTATACTTTAGAGGATGTAGTTACAAAAATTAAAAACGCTATGGCTGCCTAAAATAAATATGCAAGTTGAACCTCAACAGCTTAAAAATTTTCTTTTAGATGCTAACCTTATTGAAGAAGATCAGTTTGACGAATCTTTGAAGATTAGCCAGAAAACAAGTCAGCGGCTTGGAGATGTTTTAATTTCTCGCGGTTTAATCAAGCACGAAGAATTGGCCAAGCTTGAAGCCTATATTTTAGGCATTCCTTTTGTTAATTTGGAAAAAGAAAAAGTTGACACCGAAATTTTAAAGATTATTCCCGAACCAATTGCCAGAACTCATAATATTATCTCTTTTAAAAAGAGGGGTAATGCCTTAGAAGTAGCCATGCTTGATCCTGAGGATTTGGCCACAATTGATTTTATCAAGAGAAAAGCTAATTTGAAGATTTTGCCTCGGCTAACTACTCAAGAAAGCATTAAGAATGTTTTAAGACAATATCATCAAAGCCTAGAAGCAGAGTTCGGCTCAATTATTCAAAAAGAAGCCGGAGTTATCAAGGCTCATCGGGAAGAAGAAGCTATTCCGGAAACAGCTGATCTTGAAAAGGCTGCTGAAGAGATGCCGATTATTAAGATTGTTGACACCCTTTTGAAACACGCCATTTTACAAAGAGCTTCTGATATTCATATTGAGCCTTTTGAAAAAGAAATTATGGTTAGGTACAGAATTGACGGCATTTTGCGGGAGGCAATGATTTTACCTAAAAATGTTTTAGCTGGCATTGTCGCCAGAATTAAAGTTCTTTCTAATTTAAAGCTTGATGAGCATCGTTTACCTCAAGACGGCAGATTTAAAGCCGAAACAGAAGATTATAAATACTCTGTCAGAGTTTCAGTTTTACCGGTCTTTGAGGGTGAGAAAGTGGTCATGAGGCTTTTAGCAGAAAGCACTAAGGCTTTAACCCTTGAAGAACTGGGACTTAGAGGTGAGGCCTTAGAAAAAATTAGGATTGCTCTTAGGAAGCCGGTGGGTATGATCTTAATTACTGGTCCGACTGGTTGTGGTAAAACTACTAGTCTTTATGCCATGGTGGAGATTCTTAATACTCCGGAAGTAAATATTTCTAGCGTTGAAGATCCGGTTGAATATCG
>CAYTHH010000013.1:0-5412 GCA_964437545.1 uncultured Candidatus Saccharibacteria bacterium
ATATTTCGATTTCCAAATTATGCAATTAATTACACTTTGGTCTTTTTCGTCTCTTAGCGAAAAATAAACGTGACCACGCAAGGAAATGTCTACTTTGCCAATCTCTCCAATAATTTTGGCGGGGCGTTTCTCTAATTCGGAATTAAGAAATATAATGTATTCCGAAATAGAAAATATTTTATCTTCTCTGTTGTTTTCCATAATTTTATTCAACAATGCCGCCATCGGCACAGCAATGGTTTTAGCTATTTTTAGTGTTCGAATGCTCTTTCAAAAACCCCCTGAAGCTCATTCGTCTTTCAACTGTTCTTCAATGATTTTAAAATCATTTTTAAGACTATCCAGCAGACGGCCATTATAAACCGCCACAGCTGGGTGGTATAAAGGAATAATCGTGTAATGCTTTTGAGTTAACGGATCTTGAGCCACGAATTTTTTGCCCCTTAGCTTGCTGATGCCTAAATTGCTTTCGGGCACGCCAAAGTGCTTTAAAATAAAATGGGTTGAGTGGTTGCCCAAACTGGCAATAATCTTAGGTTCTATAATCGAAATTTGCCGCAACAGATAGGCAACACAGGCTTCAACTTCCTCCGAGGCCGGTTCCCGATTAGATGGCGGCCGGCATTTTAAAATATTAGCGATATAGACATTTTCTCTTTTAAGACCGATGGAAGACAAAAGCAAATTTAAAACTCGGCCCGACTCTCCGCAAAACGGAACTCCGGTTTTGTCTTCATTCGCTCCCGGCGCTTCACCGATGAGCATAATCTTGGCGCGATGATCCCCCTGGCCGATGACGGGGAGATTTCGGGTTTTATATAACTGACAGCCTCGGCATTCGATGACTTCCTCTTTTATCGCCAAAAGTAATTTGTCTTTTTGGTCTTCGCCCATATTTCATTAGTCTAAAGGAGCTTAGCTCCTTTAGATAAAGATTGTTAAATTTCCTGAGTGAGTGTTTTTTTATAGATTGAGTTCTGTCACCCTGGTCCAGTCAAGTTCGTTCAAAACCACGATCTTGTCCTGGCCAATGATATATAAGTAGTCGTTGAGATAAATAGCTCTTTTAACTCCAGTCTCTGAAATTGCCTTTTTCATTTCTAAACCATTGTTTTTGTAAGAAAAGACATAACCGCCCTGGCCTCCAGGCAAGAAAAATATCTCGTGTTTTGGATCCAGCAAAAAGGCATGGTGATTGGATAAAACTTCAGACCAGCCCTCTTTCAAGGTGTATTTAGCCACTTCTCTGGGATTTGAAGCTGAACTGACGTCAAACAAAGATACTTTTACCCAACTGTCTTCCTTGCCAATGCCCAGAACCAAGTTATCTCCGATTGGCTCAAGATAAGAAGAATAGCCAGGAATCTTCAGCTCTCCTGCCATTAAAGGATGATTTGGGTTTGATAAATCCAGAACATAGAAGGGATCTATTTCCCTAAAGGTAACCAGATATCCTTTATCACCTATAAATCTGGCTGCATAAATTTTTTCAGACAATCCCAAGCCCTGGATTGAACCAACCTGCTTTAAGCTAGCGTCAAGAATATAAACGTCATTAACAGTTGAATCAGAACTTCCTCCAAATCCCCAACCCCACCATCTCTGCCCCACTGTCATAGCTATTCTTAAATGATTATCATATTCATCCAAGCTGAATTGATTTAAAGGATGCCCGGCAACAACCCCAGAAGCCAATACCTTAAAATCATTGAGCCCGATCTTAACCAAGCCGGTCCTGTCAATTTCTCTTAAATGATCAGCTGCGTAGTCCTTAATCCTGTTCTGCAATTCATTCTCGAGCTTTAATCGGTCGTCGTCATCAAGAGAATTCTGATAACTATCAATAATCATTCCCATTTCCATCATCTTGGCTTGCTGGCTAATATCATAGCCAGCCAGCTTTTCAAGTCTGGCAATGACTGATGAGGGATAAAGATCCCTGGCCTTGGCTTTAATAAAGCCGATCATAAAATCAACCATGTCTGTTTGGTAAGCATAAGTCAGGTAAACAGCTTGGTTGGACATATAGACAACTGAATTACTGGAAGAGCCTACAAAAGAAACGCTGTTCTCGATTTTGCCTGAATCAGGGTTTAAAATCATCACTGTAAAAGTGCTATCAACTGCAGTTGGCACTACCGGATGATAAATATCCTGGCAGCTTATAATAGTTCCCTCTAAAACCTTGAGGGGGCAAGGATTAAACTCATTAATATTAGTTTGAACAATTAAATAAACTTTATTATCTTTTAATCTGGAAGTGACCAGCCAGGCATTGTCATCAATCTTTAAGTTCCATTTCTGAGTTGGCTTAACAGGATTAGCAACATCAAAGCCAAAAATCTCCTGACCAGAGAACACCAGCAGCATTTTATTATTTAAAAGCAGATTGCCATTTTTATCTATCTGACTGTCAATTTTCAGATCAGCTGGCGGAAAAGCTTTGATCAAAGCTGTCTTAGCTTGGTATTCAGGCATCATATCAAAAGGAATTCCTTCCATTGCCGGCATTGGCCTGCCCCACCAACCATACGATTCTTTTGAAAAATATATTTCCTTGCCGTCAGTCTTAACAATGTCTGGCTCATCAATGCCAGCCACCTGAACATTAGTTTCAGAGACCCGGTCAGCCTGACCAGCTCCTTTGGCAAGAGGAGCGTTAAGATCGGTTGCTTGCTCGAAAGCCATAGTATCGCTACTATAATCGTCCATGCTAAGATTAGCGCTCTTTTTTAAATATTCTTTAAAATCCTCTTCAGAAGTAAACTTTTTAACATCTGAAGAAACAGGCGGTATTGGCGGCGCTGGCAAATGAATCCTGGAGAGTAAATCGGGAATCGAAGGCAAGGCTTCATTGAAGTCTAGCCAGATCATGCCAAGAGCTGAAACTAGAACCAGCCCTAATAATAAAACAGCAAATTGACGGCTGACCTGACGGCCAGCTAACTTCTTAAAAAAGTTAAACATCTTAAATTATTTAATTATTAATCCTCTACTGAAAATTGACTAGGATACTTCGGAAATAGGCATCCTGCCGCTATAACAAAATGATATATCGGCTTTCAGCCGTTATAGTAAAAGTATTGTTAAGCAAAATTTAATCCTTTGCCTTGGTTTTGTCGTAATCGCGCCAAGAAGCTGACACTGAAGGCTCGAGAATATCCAGCTCGCTAAGAATAACATTCTTTATCTCGGATGCGGCCACCTCTTCATTGTCCTGAATGAGTTCAAAAACCTTAAGAAGAACGCTTTTAGCCAGTTCCTGAATCCGTTCTTCAGAAAAATCCACTGCCTGAGCTGCTGCCCTGATGGCTCTCTCAACCTTGCCGGCGTCAAAAAGTTCTTTGCTGTTGTCCTCTTTAATAACAAATTTTGTCATTGGATTGTTTTAAAAAGAATTATTCGACCTTTTATTATAAGAATAAATATCAGGCATTGTGCTTTATCTCAATAACGTCGCCGTCCTTAACCACATATTCTTTGCCTTCAGTTCGAAGCAAACCTTTTTCCCTGGCAACCGCATAACTACCAGAAGCCATTAAATCATTATAACTGACAACCTCGGCTTTGATAAAGTGATTTTCGAAGTCCGAGTGAATTTGACCAGCAGCTTGAGGCGCCTTTGTCCCTATTGGGACTGTCCAAGCCCTGGTTTCATCCGGCCCGGTAGTCAAAAAAGTAATCAGATCTAAAAGCCGATAAGACTCTTTAATCAAAATATCAAGTTCGGGTTCAAAGTTCAACCCCAGAGATTGACGATCTTCTTTCTTAAAGCTGGAATCGTTGAACTCAAACTCTGCCAGAATATCAACAATTAAAAACTGCCAGTTATTCTTTTTAAAAGTTTCGATGATCTCAATGGGCACTTCTTCGTCCTTGCCATTAAGAAGATAAAGCCTGGGCTTGGTGGTTAATAACTGACAGTCTTTTAAAACTATTGTTTCTTCCGGACTGAATCCCTGCTCACTTAAAATCAAGCCCTTGTCTAGAAAGTCTTTTATCTTAGTTAAGGTCGATAGCTTAAAAATGGCTTCTTTTTTTCCAATTTTAGCTTCAGCGGCAACGCCGTCAATCCTTTTCTGGACAGTTTCCAAATCTTTTAAAATCAATTCCGTGTCCAGAATGCCTTTATCCTCCAACGGATCTATCTTGTCTTGAGTATTAGCGATATCAGAATTTTTAAAAGCTCTGAGAATATAAACAACCGCATCAACTTCTCTGATATGGGAAAGAAATTTATTTCCCAAACCCTCGCCCTGACTGGCTCCCTTAACCAGACCGGCAATATCAACAAACTCTACGGTCGCAAAAATCTTCTTAGCTGAACTTTCCATTTCAGCCAGTTTATCAACTCTGTCGTCGGGAACAACCACAATGCCAACATTAGGATTAATAGTGCAAAAGGGATAGTTAAGCCGATCAACCTGTTTTTTGGTTAAAGTCTGGAACAGGGTTGACTTGCCAACATTGGGCAGCCCAATAATACCGATTGAAAGAGGCATATTTTAATTTTTACATTAGATAATAGCAGCTATAATACTATGAAAAACCGTTTTTGGCTCTGGAGTGCTCGCAAATGTTTTTAAAATCACACCAATCGCATTGCCAGCCTGGTCTGGGATTAAAATTGCTTCTCTTAATTTTCTCTATTTCCTCAACAATAGCCTTTTTTTCTTTCTTTTTATCAATCTCGTTTCCCAAAAAAGAAATTGTTTTATTCTCGTCTAAATAATAATAGGTTAATTTCTTGGGTTTTAATCCAAAAACTTGTTCTGAGGCTAACTGATAAATCAAAAGTTGTTTCTTATCTTCTGTCCTTAGCTTATCTTTAACTGATCCTGTTTTATAATCAATAATTTCAACCCCATCCTCTAAAATATCAATGCGATCAATTTTACCCCTGATAGTATGACCGTTAATTTTAAGATTAAAGTCTTGCTCTAGGGCTGGCTTATCTTTTAAAAATAAAATTTTGGGATTATTTTTTGAATATTTTTCGTAAAACCCTTCTAAACTCTTTTTTCCAGCCTCAAAATACTTTTGGCGCTGATTTTTATCTTCGTACCAATCTTCAATCCATTGATCCTGGTAAATTTGCAACAGCCTTTTCAGGCTGGCTTTTTTTGAACCGGCTTCAAGAAAGAATTGGAAAAGAGTCTCGTGCATAGTTTTGCCAAAAGAAAAAACCGCCTTGCCCCTAACTGGAATTTTAATAATGTGGGCGAACTTGTATTGCAATGGACATTTTTCAAAAGCAGCCAGTTGGGTAAAAGAAAACCTTTCCGGCAGAATCACTTTTTCAGAATGGGGCCGCTTTCTGACCCTGATAGCTTTGTTCTTCAGGGGCGTGATTGTTTTAGAATAATCTAATTCCGTTAAAAACCTGGACAGCCTCTTTTTTTGAACACCGCC
>CAYTHH010000013.1:5512-7465 GCA_964437545.1 uncultured Candidatus Saccharibacteria bacterium
TTTCCTTCCTCACCAGAATCTAACTCTAAAACTAGCTCTTTCATAAAGGATTTAAGGCCAGCATCGAGATGAGATTCTTCAAAGGCCTTAATACGGTTATGAAACTGAGAGATAAATTCTAAATCTTCTTTCTTTTCCTGTTTGACTAAATATTCTAAATAGCCTGAGTTTTCCAAAAAAGCCAAAAGGATTTCAGAAATATTCTTACTAACAGCCATTTCTGTATGCCGCCTGACCAAACTAAGAATATTAGTGATTTTCTCTTGAGTAGCACGGGAAATACCATTAATTAAGGGTAGTTCCTGCAATGATTCAAAAATAGACTTTGATTTCTTGTAGCTATACTGGCTAATATTAACAATGTCCTGGCTGGGAATCTTCAAAAACGGCAAACTCAAAATCCTAAAAGCAGCTGAGCTCTCATGATAATTATCCAAAAACTTAAAATAGGAAATAATATCTAAGATAATAGGTTTAGCATAAAGTCCTTTTAGAGCTAAGAACTGATAAGGAACTTTTGATCTTTCAAAAGCTCTGGCAAATCTCATTGCTTGGCTGTTAGCCCTGACTAAAATAGTAAAATCATTGAAAGTCGCCAGCTTATCTTTTTTCATAATTTCAATCATTTTCTCAATCACCCCCTGGATTTCCTGTTCGGCAGTCTGAAAATGAAGATGAGCGATCTGGCCTTTGCCTTTTTTAACAGCTTTTAATTTCTTACTGATTTTACTCAAGGATTCTAAACGATTAGGATTATTAGCCTGGATGAACTTATAGGCTAAATCTAGAATATTTTGTAAAGAACGGTAATTATGAATTAAGCTAACTTCTTTAGCTTTTTTAAAATCTTTTTTAAATTGCAATATATTACTATAGGAAGCGCCTCTAAACCGATAGATGGCCTGATCGTCGTCACTACAAACGGTTAAATTATTCTTAGGGAAAGCCAATAGCTTGACCAATTGATATTGAATCCAGTTAGTATCCTGAAACTCGTCAACTAGAATATATTTAAATTGCTGACGATACTTTTCCAGAATCCCGGGCCTGTCTTTAAAAAGCTTTAAACAATACAAAAGCAAATCACCAAAATCAAGTAAGTTGTTATCTAAAAGCAATTGTTGATAAGCCCCATAAGCTAAAGCAATTTCCTTAAGCCTATCTTTATCTTCCTTGGCTTTTTGGCTATATTTCAAATAATCTTCAGGTAAAATAGCTTGATCCTTGCATTTTGAAAAATGGTCAATCAAAGCATGAAGAAACTTACTCGGATTACCAATTGGAGCATAATAATTGAGTTGCAATTTATCTAAATTCTGTCTCATCAGCAACCAAGCCAAAGTCTGATCAGCTAGCTTAAAATCAGTTGGTAAACCAATGTCTAAACCATGATCTCTTAAAATTCTTTCGCAAAAAGAATGAAAGGTTGAAATCCAAAGATCTCGATAACCCTGAGATAATAATTGATCAACTCTTTCAATCATTTCCTGAGAAGCTTTATCAGTAAAAGTCATAGCTAAAATCTCTTCGGGGTTAATTCCCTTTTTCTCAATCAAATAAGCAATCCTGCTAGTAATTACTCTGGTTTTACCTGTACCAGCTCCAGCCACAATTAAAAGAGGACCGGCGCCCGCTTGGGCTGCTTGTTTCTGTTTTTTATTCAGAGACGATAAATAAGACATTAATACATCATAACACGTTAAAAATTAGGTTCCAAAATTAAGAAGACCTCTTTTATTTTTCCCCAAAACAAATTAGAATATATTAAAGATCATGATAAGCCAAATTCCTTTTATTCTTCTGTTAATTATCTTTGGGGTTAATCTCTGGTATGTCTTTGCCATTATTTATCACTTAATAAGATTTGGCATTGGCGCTAAGCCAAAAATCACTGCCCTGCTATTCTTTATCTGTTCTAGTATTTTCTTTTTATTTGTCTTTACCATGTTCAAC
>CAYTHH010000014.1:0-4350 GCA_964437545.1 uncultured Candidatus Saccharibacteria bacterium
TCAATCTTGTATTCTTGCATTAAAGGGTGCTTTGAGCCCTTAACTCTATGAACGTCAAACTCTTTTTTTAAAAGCTTGTCAACGGCGCTATTTAAAGTAAAAGGAAATCCGGGCGGCCGGGCAGTGCCTAATCTGCGATCCAGATAAAAACATCTGGGGCATTGCAAAAATAAATCAATTTTAGAGCGGCTCAACTTAAAAGGCTCCTGGCTCAAAGGATTGAAAAGACTATAAGTTCTTTTGGCTTTGTAGAAATTAGACATTTGACTAATTTAGTTTACCTTAAAATCACAGATTTTAAAAGACTTGGGCCGTAAATATAGAAATCTCCGTACTCTTGCTTTGCCAGCAATTTTGACTCAGGCCTGCTTTTTGAGAGCAAAGTTCGGCTAAGAACTTTTCCAGATCCCAATTATTCTCAAAAGCTACCTGGGGCAGAAAAACCCCAGAACTTTTACCATTACTAATAACCACGCCGTGTTTGCCAAGCTCAATATCTTTAAGGCTATTTATTCTTTCAGGCTCGCTTAAAACAGAAATCTCATATTCAAGCTTTGGCAGCTCTTCTTTGGTAACCGGATCAAAGCGGCTATCTTGACTGGCGGCGGCAATCGCCATTTCAGAAACAATCTGATAGAGGGACAATTCGGTCGGCAAAACATTGCCAATACAGCCACGCAATCCTTTTTCATTCTTTAAAGTCACAAAAGCTCCTTTTTTCTCGTTTAAAATGTTTTCTTTAATATTAAATTCTGGCGTCTTCCCACTTTTAACAAAATATTCAACTGACTGCTTGGCTACTCTTAAAAGCTTTTCTTGTTCATCCTGATTAAGTAGGCTTCCTCTCCTATCGCCAAAAAAACCAATGGCTGCATAGCCAACCACCCTTGATTCATCGCCGCCAGTGGCTTGTCCGGAATTAGTATATTTTAAAAGCTTGATTTCGGTTCCGCCCAACTCCTTTTCAATTGTCATGACGGTTTTTATCGAATCTAAACCACAGGCGATTGTGCTTAAATTAACAATCTTTTTACTTTCAAGCTCTTTAATTCCAACCTCGAGATCCTCAACCTTTCCTGTTAAAATATTTTCAACAGTTTTACCGTCGGCAATCATTGCGTCCTCGAGAGAAGGATAATGAGACAAGTCGGAGCTGGCAATAATTAAAACGTTTTCGCCCTTAATATTCTTTAAAATTGCTTGAGAAAGAACTTGCCAATCTGTTTTCATTCCATTGCCAAAAAGAATTGGCACGATTTTAAAATTCTCTAAAACCATTTGCAGAAAAGGCAACTGAACTTCAATAGAATGCTCGTCTTGATGAGTCGATTCTCTGAAAATAATCCTGTCATTCTCAGCCATGATTTTTTCAGCTAGCTCGCTATTGATTTCAACTTTACCCAAAGGTGTTTCGAAATACCCCTGGGGAAAAATTGAAATACCGGGAAAGTTTTCATGATGGCTGTTGCCAATAATGATAACTGTATCGATATTTTTATTTATTAATTGTTTAAAGCCAAAAGCAGCCACTTCGCCGGAAAATTCATAACTAGCATGTGGCAAAATTAAAGCCTGGATTTCACCCTGCGCCGGTTTTAGAGTCGCCTGATTTAAAGATGCCCTAATTGTCTCTTTTAATTCTTCAACGTCAAGAGGATAAAAACTACCGGCAGCTGAAGCCTTTCTGACTTTTTGAGCGCCATGAAAGGATTCAAAGTTAATTCCCGGAATCTGAGAATAATTTTGACCAAAAGACAATACTAAAATTATTACTAATAGAGAAACGGCAATAACAATTCCGTAATAGAGATATGAATTTTGTTTTTTCTTTTTTTTTCTAGGCATAACTATGCTAATTATGCCATAGCTTATGAAAAATTAACAACTTGCCTTTTGAAATAATATCTGGCAGGATAGAATCAGAAAATTAGTTCTTACTCAATTCAAAAAGGAGATTAATTATGTCAAAGCAAATAGATTTTCTGTGGCTATTTCCTTTCGGAAAGAAAGGAGGGACATTTGAGCTCTTTATCGACCCCCAATTAGTCCTGCAAGAGTCTGACGAACAATACTTTTCTTTGCCTATGGCTCCTTTAAGCGCTGAAGAAATTCAACACTTAAACCGGATAGCCATTCCCTGGTCTCATCTTGGCGATCAAGGTTTAGGCCAAGCCAAAAATTGGAAAGGGAAAAGATTCACCATGGAACCATGCGGTTGCCTATTTACTGCTCAGGAGGTGGTAACTCCCAGTCAAGAAAACAAATACCGTACCGGCCACTGGTGGTACGCCGTCAAAGTTAGGTCATGCTACGGCGTTGATCGAGATTGCCACTACGAGCACCTTCCCATAAATCCCGGGCTTCAATAGCTGGGAAAAACCAAAATCGCGAGACCTCAGGACCTCGCGATTTGTTCTCTAAAAATCCTTAAGCTTGCTAAAGAATTTGAGAAAAAGACGCCAATAATATGAGAAAGTGTCTGAGCTGGAAAGTCCTTGTTTTAATTTACGGAAAACAAAACCAAAAGAGAAAATGCTCCTATAAAGGCTTTTGACTAAATCTAAAACTTCTTGATCTTCCATATTGGTAATTAAAACCGGCTCTTTCATGTCATACTGATCCCAATTCTTAGTTTTCAGCCAACCTTTTTCTTCTGCTTCTTTAAAAAGAGCTGTTCCCGGATAAGGAATAACAATGGTAGCTTGCAAGCTATCAATGTAGCCTTCTTTAAAAAGCCATCTGGTCAGATCAATTGTTTTCTTAGCCTCTAATCTATTTTCCCAGGGATAGCCAACCATGCAAGTAACGTGAGGCCAAAGGCCGGCTTTCTTTGCCATTTGAGTTGCCTTAACAATATCCTTAACTATTTCCCCCTTATTAAGCTTATCTAAAGTTTTCTGATTAGCAGATTCCAAGCCGTAAAGAATGAATTTAAATCCAGCCCTAGCCATTAAGTTATAAGTTTCCTGATCTTTAATGGCATTGGCCCTCATATTGCACCCCAGCCTGATTTTTTTATTATAACCGCGATCAATCATGCCCTGGCAAAATTCTTCCAACCAGGAGCCAATTGGAAAAGTGCCTGTGTCGTCAAAAATTTCCTTAACTCCTAATTTGATTAATTTCTCTATTTCATCAAGAAATTTCTTGGGACTAGTCACCCGCCAAGTTGGAAAAATACTGGTCCATGAACAAAAAGTACAACCACCGTCTTTTCGCCACCAGCAATCCCGACCCGCCATGGTAAAAGTGCCGGGAACTAAAGTAAAGTTTGAATTTTTAAAAGCATATAACCGCCACTTTGTCAGGATCCTGTCGGTCAATGGCAAAGAATCAAGGTCGTGATTTAAAATAAACTTACCCGTGTTTTTTAGATCACCTCCATCTCTAAACCACCAGCCTGGTTCCAATTTTTCCCCTTTGGTTAAGTGATTGGCCAGATTTAAAAGCATAAAGTCATAATCCCCGCCTGTCAGGATATAATCTACACGGCAATTGTCCATTGATTCCTGGGGTAAAGCGGTAACATGATCTCCCATCAAAACAATCTTAATCTTTGGACTTTGTATTTTTATCTCGTTAATAATCTGCCAGTGCTTTTTAACTGTCGGAGTTTTTGTTTCCAAGGCAATAATATCGGGCTTTTGGGCGAGAATCCTTTTTTTCCAATCTTGATATGATAAATTTTCATTAATAGCGTCATCCCAAAAAACATCAAAACCTTCTTGTTTTAAGAGCGTTGCCGCCGAAGCCAAAACAACCGGAAAAGCAGTCCAGGGACTCTTGGCCCACTGAAACTGCCTATTCTGACCGAGCAAAGGAATCCCCTTTTTAGATTCTAAGGGCGGATAAGAAATAAAAAATTTTAACAAATTTGCAGACATATTCTATTATCAACAATTTTCATAGATTCATTCTATCATCTTTATTCCTCCAAAACAAAACTCCCGCTTTTGCAGGAGTGATTAATGTACAGTTTCTGGCTGCCCAAAAGGCTTAACCCTATCCTTCTACAGGACTCGGGTTGCAGATCATTGCGCTTGGCGTAACGCAATCCTCTCGTTTTTAGTATTTTTACTATTGGGGTTCAAACACACCTCACCAATAGCATAACTCACCTTGTCGGACACGCCGGACAAGGAGCTAATTAAGTTTTTTAGCTTTTTGATCCGGCACACCAGAATATAAAGAATATACCATAAACCGAAAAGATACGCAAGTCTTGTATAAAACCCGGATCTGAATGATAATTATAAAATGAATAAAAAGAAGATTCTTTCAGAATCTACAGACATATTAAATTTCTTTAAAGAATAGAATGAAGATTCTTTCAGAATCTACAGACATATT
>CAYTHH010000015.1:0-3820 GCA_964437545.1 uncultured Candidatus Saccharibacteria bacterium
GAACCCTATCAAGTCTAAACCTATCAACTACCTTACCGGCCGGCTCCCCTAAATGGCTCATTAGAATGATTTTGGCTCCAGCCTCAACAAGGTATTGAATAGTCGGAATTGTAGACCTAATTTTAAAATCATCTAAAATAGTCCCGTCTTTATCAATCGGGACTTTGAAATCGCACCTGACTAAAACTCTTTTTCCTTTAATAATAAGTTCTTTAACCGTTCTCATTGCTCAATGTCTTTGGGTTTTAACGCTTCCTTAATCACTTTATTCACTCTGTCAATTTCTGGCTCTTTTTTGGTTTTAGAAAAAGAAACTGGTTTTTTAGCTAAAGCCTCCTTTAAAGAAAGAGAGGTCTCGGGAGTTGATGGCGTTGATGGAGACAATGGTGGCGCTGCTGTTGACGTCCTTTGAATATCCTTTAAGCAGGTTTTGCAATAAACAGGTCTTTTACCATCCGGTTTAAAAACCACTTTCGTCCATTTTTTACAATTAGCGCATTGGGCATCATAAAGAATCGGCTCTTTTTTAATGACCGCGGTCGTCTCTTCGCTGACATTAGCCCAACGGCTGATTTTATCTTCAATCACTTGTTTGGAGGTTGCATACCTTTCCCTTGAGACTTTAATAATTTTTTCTCGATGAGAATCTTCCGTTCTTAAAATTGGAAGTAAGGTTTGGGCTGAAAAAGCCCTCCCGGTTAGGCCATCGATCATTAATTTTAAATAAATATTGTATTTAGCTGAATTGACCAAATCATTAGCAATAAATTCGGGATTAAATTCTTTTTCCAGAAACTCGGCATCTTCGGCGCCAATTCGAAAGACAATCAGGGTGCCAATATTGCCAAAAACCGCGTCCCTAACTTCTTCGGTCATCTGAGAAATATACTGATGCCCGAGAATAAGATCAAGACGGTATTTTCTCGCCTCAGACAAAATACTAGCAAAAGACTCAGTGGCAAAATTCTGGAATTCATCAACATAAAGAAAGAAATCTTTTCTTTGTTCTTCGGGAACATCAACTCTGGACATGGCTGCCAGTTGCAGCTTGGTAACCAGCAAAGCT
Organism: uncultured Candidatus Saccharibacteria bacterium; assembly: GCA_964437545.1. Taxonomy (GTDB): domain Bacteria; phylum Patescibacteriota; class Minisyncoccia; order Minisyncoccales; family GWA2-46-15; genus GWA2-46-15. The sequence goes on from CAYTHH010000015.1 coordinate 1,067, forward strand.
CCCAAAAGCGTTGAGTTGTCTTCGCCAATCCTGCCCTTAGAAAGATTGACTATGAGAATTTTATGGTTGTCCATGATTTCTCTCATGTCAATTTTTGAAGAAACTTGGCCAATGATATTGCGGATCAAAGGAGCGGACACAAACTGACCAACCTTGTTTTGAATGGCAGCCGTAGCTTCAACCTCATACCTTTGGGTATATCTGGCATATTCCTGAACCCAAAAAGCTTTGCTCATAGGATCGGTTATCTTTTCCACTACTTTCTGACGGTAAGCAGGATCTGCCAGCATTCGGTTTATTCCCAAAAGAGTTGATCCCGGGTATTCCAAAAGAGCTAAAATAGCATTATTTAAAATGTATTCCATCCTGGCTGACCAAACATCTGGCCAGATCTTTTTAAAAACCCCCATCAATCCTGAAGCAACCAAATGACGATGTTCAACATCAATCTTCTCCATAACATTAAAGGCAATCGGGTAATCTAAATCAGCTGGATTAAAATAAACAACGTCATTAATTCGGTTAGGAGGAATAAAATCAAGTAAACCTTCGGCGGTTTCTCCGTGCGGATCAATAAAAGCCAGACCATGACCGTTCCTTATATCCTGAATAGCCATATTGGCCATCATATTGGTCTTGCCCATGCCGGTTTTACCGATTAAGTACATGTGTTTTCTCCTATCATCAAGCTTAATGCCAAAACGCTTCTTTTCCCGACGAAAGGTAGTTTCTGCAAAAAAGTTTATATATTGATTAGCCATAACATGTAGTGATACTGCTATAAAATTAATCTATTGGTAAGCTTGATGGTGGCTCCCCCTTCCTAGCCTCAACTCTGGCTAAAGTTGGTGCTTGGGCCGCAATCCTGCCAGGAAAGTGATAAAGAGAAGCAATCTCTTCAGCGGTCAAAACAAACCTTCTGCCTGATTTTGTCGGATCATTAACACAAGGATTAGGATAGCCAACCCAAGCTCTATTAACATAACTCCTAAATAATCTTCTTTTTCTTAGATAAGTTCTCCTTTTAATAAACCAAAACCAATCATACCAATTTTTCTTAACTTTGGTAATAGTCTCAGCAGCTGGCACCAAGGCATTCATATTATCTGAAACAAAGTTGGTGAAATAACTCATCGCTAACCTGATATTAGGCCTAAACATAACATCTCTTTTGGCTAAATAAATATATCTCATATTACAGAGAAAGCCGAGTTTTCCTATCTTTTTTTCAAGTTCAGCCAAAACCAATTTTTCCCCAGGAGTTAATTTCATTTCTACTGGAATAACCGACTCTACTTGCTCTTTTGGAGCTTCGGGAACTGTCCCGGCAATTAAAAATTCAGCCGCTTCTTGAGCCATGGGCTTGAATTTAACTTCGGCATCTTTTCTTCTGGCAATTTTATCACGCAACTTTTTAGCTGAATCGTGCCAGGGAAGATATTCATCTAAAACCGGCAGGCAACGAATCTGAACCCAGATTTGTTCACCAGGTTTTAGAACAGCCATGCCTTCTAAAAGCGAAGCTATCGGATCTATCCTTTTTTCTTCTTTTTCTTTACCGGTTTCAAATTCTATATATGTCTTTATGGGATAAGCCCAAGGCTTTAAATTTTTATACTCTGTGGCCCACATATCCCACTCAGCATTGGGAAGGTCCTGAGGCACATTTTTGGCATAGTCTTCAGCCTCAAAAATCTCTGCTTGAGGATATTGAGAATAAATGTGAGCTTCAAAAACAGGCCTGACTCTCTTGGGCGGTCTAATATAAAAATGAGGAATACCGTCAATGCTGGCAATCTCTAGGGTAAAGCCGGTGGGATCCTCGCCTTGCCACCACTTTTCATACCAGCTTGGAAACTTATACATTTGCCAAAAACCGGTAATAACCGTTTCCATGGCTTTAATCGGCTCTAAAATTTCCTCAGGAATCTTAATTTCCAAAAGAACCATATCGTTTTCCTTAGCACTATAAATTTCCTTGCGCCAGTGATACCAAATGAAAAGGGTTAATTTAAGCAGCCAAACGCATTCAATAAACAAAATTAACCACCACCAGTCTTTTAGAATAGTCCAAAAGTAAAAACGGAATAAGGTTAAAAAAAAAGCGAAAGACATTAATAACTACCCATTAAAGATAATCGATCTTCTATCTAATTTTCTCAAAGAATTCAGATAATGTCTAGACCTCTCTTAAAGAATACTTACCATTTTCCTTTTTTAAGAAACATTTCTTGTTGCCGAGATTCAAGAGGATTGTGCTTTCTTTGACTAAGCGTTGGGAAAGAACCCTCTTTAAAATCTCCTTTTCTGGCAAAGGATTCCTTGCCTCTTTTAAGACTTTGGAAATCATATCCTTGACAGTCCCGGGATCATAACCCCACTCTTTTAGAGCATAAACACCCCGCCCGATAAGAACGAACTGAGAATCTTTAATCAGCTGATTATGGACAGTCTGAAAATTAGTTTTCTTTCTTGGCACGCCAGCGGCAGCAGCGGTAATTACCGAAAACTCTTGTAAATCTTTTTGCCCTAAGATAATTTTATCAATCAGATTGGCAACTTCAATAAAATGCAGAGGTTTTTTAACCCTCTTAAAAACCAAAAGGGCCAAATCCCTGACCCCCCTGGGATTTACTTCTGGCCATGATTTTAAACCATATTTACCGTCAACTGCTTTTAAGATTTTTTTTGAAATCTCAAGACTCGATTTTAAGAACTGCTGATCAGACTTTTTAGTAAAGCCGGAAGCAGTAA